>DATBXH010000766.1:0-7160 GCA_036514375.1 Bacteroidales bacterium
CTGCCGATAAGGTTAATAATGGTTGTAACCACAAAAAGCAACAGCCCCATCTCAATCAATGCAGATACGTAAACACTGCCGGTTGCCTCGCTGAATTCATTCGCGATAACACTGGCCATGGTATTACCCGGAGCAAAAATACTTTTCGGGATATCGTGCGAGTTGCCGATAAGCATGGTTACGGCCATGGTTTCGCCCAGGGCACGTCCCAGCGCAAGAAGTATACCGGCAAACAATCCAGAACGGGCATAAGGAATAATCACCTTTTTTACCACTTCATAACGTGTTGCTCCCAACGAATATGCTCCTTCCTTGATATTGGCAGGAACCATACTGATTACCTGGCGTGATAAGGATACCGCATAGGGCATGATCATAATCGCCAATATCAGCGACGATGTGAAGATCCCGATACCATAAGGTAGTACCCCAAGTTTTAATTCCCAGTTCCGAACAATGGGAACCAGAACAAACATTCCCCAGAAACCATAGATAACGGAGGGGATACTTGCTAATAATTCGATAGTGTTTTTAAAGAAATTGGATACAATTCCTTTGGGAAAATATTCGCCCAGAAACAAACCTGTGGCAATGGCAAACGGAGTGGAAATAAGTAATGCAAGCAAAGATGTAAGCAACGTACCTATTAAAAACGGAAGGGCACCATAATCGTCGGTAACAGGATTCCAGTCCTTGCTATAGAGAAACTTAATTCCCAAATGTTTCATGGAAGGTATGGATGAGAAAGCCAGGGTAAGGAAAATAGATATCGCTATGACGATTAAAATAATACCGGATAATCCTAAAAATTTCCTGAAAGCCTTCTCGTAAAGGAAAACTCCATACAATTTTTTTAGTTTTTTCTTATCTTTTTTCGTACTTGCTCCGCTATTTTTTACAAATCGCTTGATAAAGAATTTTCGAAAATTCATGATGCATTGTTCTTGTTGATCTTAGTATTAAAAGGCAAAAATGAAGAAGGTGTCTGAAAAGTCTTTTTAAGTGGCGGGATTGCAACTCTTCTCATGAGCGATAGCGAGTAAATCCCTCCGAGCGTATTGCGCTGAGCTGGATTTGTAATCCAGCTCGGGAGTACGGAGCGCTGAGCGTAGTCTCCAGACTACGCTCAATTCTCGACTTTTAAGACACCCTCTTCATTTACTCAGTGTATATCACGATTCTGAAATTCAGAATAAAACCGTTATAACAAAGGCTTGTTGCCGTAGACAATGGATTTTAAATTGTTTTCTGCCACCTTTACGGCTGCAGCAGGTAGCGGTGCATAATCCAAAGCTTGTGTGTACTGTTGTGCTTCGTGAGTCATCCACCAAACCAGCTTAAGAACTTCTTTAGCTTTATCGGCTGGTCTGCCATCGAAATTCTGTTCCTTGTAAAGAAGGATGAAGGTAAAGCTGGCAATCGGATAGCCATCCGGGGCATCGGTGTTTGTGATAGCAACTCTTGCATCAGCAGGCATCTTTATGTTTGCAGATGCGGAAACAGATTTGATCGAGGCCTGGATAAACTTACCGCTTTTATTCTTTAACAACCCGTAAGGCATCTTGTTCTGTAAAGCATAAATCAATTCAACATAACCAAATCCGCCGGGAGTTTGTTTGATCATACCACTTACACCTTCGTTACCTTTGGCACCTAAACCAACCGGCCAGTCAACCGAAGTCTTGAAACCAACCTTGGTACTCCATTCCGTGCTAACTTTCGACAGGTAATTGGTGAAAACAAAGGTGGTACCGCTTCCGTCCGAACGGTGTATAACACTTAAAGGCATATCCGGAAGATTTACACCGGGATTAAGTTGTTTGATACGGCTGTCGTTCCATTTGGTGATTTTTCCAAGGAAAATATCGGCCACTACCTCAGGAGTAAACTTGAGGGTTGGGTTACCGGGAATGTTGTAAGTAAGCACAACACCACCCAGGCAGGTAGGGATGTGTACGACAGGTGCGGAGAATTTGGACAGATCATCGTCGCTCAGGAATGCATCCGAAGCGCCAAAATCAACGGTCTTGCTCATCAATTGCTTGATACCGCCACCGGAACCGATAGACTGATAATTCACTTTTACTCCGGTTTTTTTGTTGTATTCGCTAAACATTTTGGAGTAGAGCGGGAATGGGAATGTTGCTCCGGCTCCTAATAATTCGGTTTCGGCGAATGATCTTCCGGCTGATTTTTCAGGAGACTTAAAACCACTGAGCAGGAAACTTGCAACCGCAAATACTGCAAGGATTGAAAAGATTTTTAAAGTTTTCATAAGATTTAAGATTATTAGTACTAAACCCAATTTATATGATTAATGAAGCGTTTGATATGCATCAGCTTATCTGAAGATGTAATAAACGGTTAAACGGGCTGCCATGTCGTTGCTGTTCTTTGGAAGATTATTCGCTGCTGTGGCTTTATTGGAATATGCATCATACCAAAGGTTGGGTTCGATATGGACATTTTTTGCAGGCATAAAATCGAGACCTGCCAGGAAAAATGATTCTTTGAAGTAATTATAACCGGCTGCGTAAGTATTGCTGCTTTTGAATTTGGTATCCGGGTTATAACTGTCATAACGTACTACAAAATTCAATTTATTGTTAACGATAGGCCCTCTCGCAAATACTGATATACCGGCTGCAACGATATCTGTATAGGCAGTTGGAGTTAACGTGGCAAAATTTTTCTGTGTCTGTTGGAAGGCTTCAACACCAACGGTAAGTTTCTGTGTCTGATAAGCTACCATACCTTTAATGGTTGTTTTGCTTTTGTGGTATGGAGTAACCTGGCTAACTTCGTTATCGGCACCCAGGTCGATAATCAGTTTCTGATCCATGAACTTGGCATACACATCGCCGTAGAATTTCTTGAATTTATTTGCTTCGGCTACTGCTCCCGAGCCATTGCCAATCATAAGGTTATACCCAAAATCACCTTTATCGTTGAACTTACCCTGCAGACTGATACCAACATCATTGGAACCGCCAATTTTCCGCATATCCATGATGGTCTTTTCGAGCGAACGATAACCCCAGACGGGCTCGGATGTGGTGGCAAAGGTTGGGGTGGAAGTCTGGCCAAATACCACGTCGCTGTTGTGGAAAATGTTCTTCCAGCGAATGTTTGCAGCTTTTATATAAAATGTACGCGATCCGTCAGCCAGCGTATTTCCTTCATATGATAAGAGTACTTGTGAGGCGAATTTTTCGCTGATATCATAATCATAGCCGAGGTACACTCTCCTGATGTCAAAGGAATTAAAATCTTTAGGCTGTGCTGCTGTGTTGGCATATTGGGTATTCGTTGTGCCAATGTCGTTTGCATGGGCTTTATACATATAATCGCCAAATGCATATCCCCAAAGCTTGCCGGAAGGTTTAAATTCCGATTTTTTCTGGGCAGTGTCCTGTTGCTGACTGAACGCAGCGGTACTTAGCAGAAACAGTGAAGCAAGAACAAAGTGTAATTTCATTTTTTTCATTTTTTTTCTGTTTTTTAGTTTATTTTAGATTTAATGAATTTAGTTTGCAGGATACCTTTAAATGTTTACTTTAACCGGCCAATTCGTGGTTTCATAGGTTAAATTCACAAAATTTTATCCAGGGTTTGCATCAGAACAAACAGTTCACGTGCTAAAGTTTGTTTCAGACGCATCAAAAGTAGGAAGTGATATTTAAGGGGACGTTAACGACTATTTAATATTGGATTAAGAAAGAATTAAAGGACAATTAAACGGAGATTAAAAAAGAATTAAAAAAAAATTAATATTCAATAAATAAATAGGTTAACCTTGAACCGTAAATTAACGTTGAAAGTTTTATCAGAAAAGTATCAGGAAAAATATAGGATAGGGCTAAAATCAATAAGCCTGTTTTTAAATCGTAGGAAAAGATGTCGATGAATAAAATATTGATTGTTGAAGATGAACCCAAAGTAGCCGCATTCATTAAAATGGGACTGGAAGAACATGATTATACGGCTGATATTGCATATGACGGCGCCACCGGAAAATCGCTGGCTTTATCGGGTAATTACGATTTAATTCTGTTGGACATAAACCTTCCTGTGCTGAATGGATTTCAGTTATGTGCCATCATTCGCGAAACGAACACATCCATACCTATATTAATATTAACTGCTTTGGGTAGGATGGAAGATAAATTGCAGGGATTTGAGTGCGGAGCCGATGACTATTTGCCTAAACCTTTTGATTTTAAAGAGCTTTTGGCACGTATCAAGTCATTATTAAAGAGGGTGCAGCTGAGGCCATCGGTGGCAGGAATCATTAAAATTGCAGACCTGGAAATTAACCGCGATGCCAAGACCGTTTCGAGGAATGGCAAATCAATTGATCTTAGCTCCAGGGAATTCAATTTGCTGGAATATCTGGCACTGAACAAAGGGAAAGTGATAAGCCGTACGGAGTTATTGGAAAAGGTATGGGGGCAAAAGTTTGACGTAAGTTCCAATGTGGTGGATGTGTATATCAATTTTCTGCGTCATAAAATGGATACGGGATTTGCCTCACAACTCATTCAAACCAGGGTGGGGCTAGGCTATGTTTTAAAAGACAATTGATACGAAATGAAGATAAAATATCGGTTAACCCTGTTCTTTTCGTTGCTTGTAGCCGGCATCCTGATCATCTTCTCGGTAAGCGTATACGCTTTTTATCTGAAGCACCATCAGAATGAATTTGTGTCCAGATTAAAAACCAGGGCTATCAATACTGCAACACTCTTAAATACCGAGCCGTTTGATGCCAATACCATGAAAATCATTGATCATACATCGGTATCAAACCTGGAGGATTTAACGGTTATTGTGCTCGACAGTGCCGGCAGTTTTCTGTATAGTAACCGGAATGTTGACAAAGTAAACCAGTCGATGCCGTTCTTTCGGATGTTAAATTGGCAAAAAGAGAGTCATCAAACCCTGGATAAAAGGCTATATATAAGTTTTCCTTACGATTATCAGAACTCCAAATATGTTTTGCTGGCTTCGGCTTTCGACCTTTACGGGAAAGATGAATTGAATCAGTTACTGACCATTATTGCATTGGTGTTTGTATTTAGCCTTGTCTTAATTGTGGTGGCAGGATTTGTAAATGCCAAACAATCGCTGAGACCAATTAAAGATATGATAAGGCAGGTGGATGAAATAAAGAGCGAAAATCTGAATATTATCCTGCAAACCAGGAATAAGGATGAAATTGCCGAGCTTGCCAATACCTTTAATAATATGCTGGAGCGGTTAAGACTCGCATTCGAAAGAGAGAAGTTTTTTGTATCCAATGCATCGCACGAGTTACGGACCCCGCTTACTTCCATGAAAGGGCAGATTGAAGTGGCCTTACTGAAGGATCGGAAAACCGCGGATTATGCAAAAGTCCTGGAATCGTTACTGGGTGATGTGGAGAATATGATACAGATTATTAATGGATTTCTTCAGTTAGCAGAAACCAACGTCGATCCTTCCAGCCTGCAGCTCCGGAAAATAAGAGCGGATGAATTATTGTTTGCCGTGAAGGACGATATTCAAAAATTAAAACCTTCATACCATATTAATATAACGTTTGAAAAAACACCGGAGCAGGAGAATGATATCTCATTCTCAGGTAATGATGGTTTGTTGTGGATCATGTTCTCGAACCTGATCGACAATGCCTGTAAATTTTCCGGAGATAATAAATCGACTGTCAGCATTGATTTTGACGACAGTTTTACCATCATCCGTGTCATTGACAATGGCCTGGGTATTCCCGGTGAGGAGATCCATTATGTTACCCAACCTTTGTATCGGGCCAGCAACGTAAAAAAAGTAAGGGGGCACGGACTTGGTTTGTCCATTGTTCAGCGCATTGCCGAAATGCATAAAGCAACCATAGGCTTCGAATCGGAATTAAACAGGGGAACAACCGTAACCATCAGGTTTCCCAAAATATGATGGATTCATGGTACTTTAAAAAAAGTGGCAGCATTCCGTTTTACCTCAATAAAAAAACTGTCCTAAATCAATTCCATAGTTAACGTATCAGACGGCAAAAGCCTTTAAAAAGGGCAATGTGTGCTGTAATTTTGTGTCATTGGTTTTAAAATAAATAAGCTATGTTGTACACAAATTTAAAACACATCGAAACAGCCGCTGACCATGCAGAAATTATCAGCGGGAACGAGAATGTAATGGTGATATGCGGTCGTATGGGGCCCATGTGTATCCCGGTATACAAGATTGCCGAAATCCTTGAGTCAAAATATAAGCATGTGAAGTTTTACGATATGGAGTTTGACAATCCGGAATCGTATGTTATTCGTAGTCTTCCCGAAGTTCAGGGCTTTATGGGAATTCCGTTCACCATTTATTATAAAAATGGTAAGGTAGTAAAAGCAACTTCGAGTATACAAACCATGGAACAGGTTAAAGCTATTTTGGACAAGGAATTTGCCGAACCTGTAAATGCTTAACAAACAAAAGTATAATTATGCAAACAACAATGATTCTCATAGGTCTTTTAATTGTAGCCTTTGGCATTTTCTTCTTTACGGCTCAGGCAAAAATGAAAAACCTCCCGCTGGTGGCTGATGATGAAAAAATTCTCACGCTCACCGATAAAAATTTTCAGCATCAAACAAAGGATAAGATTGTTTTGGTTGACTTTTGGGCTGCCTGGTGTGCCCCTTGCCGGATGATGGCGCCCATATTAAATGAGATGGCGAATGAGCTAAACGGTAATCTCCATATAGGTAAGGTTAATATTGAACAATACCAGTCGCTCGCTCAGAAATTCAGGGTACGAAATATCCCTACCATGATTTTGTTTAAGAATGGGGTAGAAATCAATCGTTTTGTGGGTATTAAAAACAAGGATTATTTATTGAAACAAATACAAGGTTTGTAACAACGATGAAAGCAAATTTCGATTCCATTATTAACGATTCCCGGCCGGTAATTATTGATTTCCACGCACTCTGGTGTGGCCCCTGCAAAGTGCAGTCGCCGATTTTGAAAGAAGTGGCTACAGAACTGGGAGATCGTGTCAGAGTGATAAAAATTGATGTTGATCAAAATCCTGAAATCGCCGGTCGCTATCATATACAGGGTGTGCCGACGCTTATGGTCTTTAAAAATGGCGAGATCAGGTACAAACAAGCTGG
>DATBXH010000767.1:0-4499 GCA_036514375.1 Bacteroidales bacterium
GCGTTTATCACAACAATATGGTACCAACATTTACCTGAAACGTGAAGATTTAAATCATACGGGGTCACATAAGGTAAACAATACCATAGGACAGATACTGCTGGCTAAAGCGCTTGGCAAAAAAAGAATTATTGCCGAAACGGGGGCAGGTCAGCATGGAGTTGCCACAGCAACAGTATGCGCCCTGATGGGTTTGGAGTGTGTTGTTTACATGGGAGAAACTGATGTAAAACGCCAAATGCCCAATGTCCTTCGGATGAAAATGCTCGGCGCAACCGTTATTCCTGCCATGAGTGGTAACCGAACATTAAAAGATGCAGGTAACGAAGCGTTACGTGACTGGATTAACAATCCCGAAACCACATACTATCTTATTGGATCGGTGGTTGGCCCTCATCCTTATCCGGACATGGTTGGAAGGTTCCAATCCGTCATCAGCGAAGAAATCCGCTGGCAGTTAAAGGAGCAAACCGGAAGTGAGTTACCCGGTTATGTTCTTGCTTGCATTGGCGGTGGTAGTAATGCCATGGGCGCGTTCTACCATTTTCTGGAAGAACCAGGTGTAAAATTAGTCGCTGTTGAAGCCGCAGGACTTGGTATTAATTCGGGCGAAACAGCCGCAAGTATTGCCAAAGGTACGATCGGTATTATTCAGGGAGCCAAAACTTTTTTAATGCAGGACGAAGATGGCCAAATTACGGAGCCCTATTCCATTTCAGCAGGTCTGGATTATCCGGGCATTGGTCCTGCTCATGCTTATTTTCACAATATAGGCAGGATAAATGTTCTGGATGCAACCGACAAAGAGGCCCTGGATGCAGCATTTGAACTTACCCGTCTCGAAGGAATCATCCCGGCATTGGAATCGGCCCATGCACTGGCAGGACTTAAAAAACTTAAATTCACAGCAAAAGATGTGGTCGTGGTCAATATCTCCGGCCGCGGCGACAAAGATATGGATACTTACATTAAACAGATGAGCAATAGTCGATAGCATTTAGACCATAGTCCATAGCAGTGAAATTTTTTGGCTATGGACTATGGTCTATGGTCTATGGACTCAAAACAAACAAAAACTATGAATAGAATAAACCAATTATTTCATCAAAAGAAAAACAACATACTTTCAATCTATTTCACAGCAGGGCACCCCGATTTAAATTCGACGGTTGATATCATCAAAAACCTTGAGAACTCGGGGGTTGATATGATAGAGATTGGAATGCCGTTTTCCGATCCTCTGGCCGACGGACCTGTAATCCAGGATAGCAGTTCGAAAGCATTGAAAAACGGAATGAGTATCAGGTTACTTTTTGAACAACTAAAAAATATCCGGAAAGAGGTTAAAATACCTCTGCTATTAATGGGGTATATTAATCCGGTGTTCCAGTTTGGAGTGAAAGAATTCTGTGAAAAGTGTAAGGAAACCGGGATTGATGGCGTTATCTTACCCGATTTGCCCATAGACGAATTTCGGGAACAATATCAAAAATTTTTCATCGACAACGATCTGCGCTTTATATTCCTTATTACCCCTCAAACCAGTCCTGAACGCGTCCGGATGATCGATTCCATCAGTAATGGGTTTATATATATGGTTTCATCTTCATCAACCACCGGAGCCAAAGGAAACATTGCAAACGAACAGGTAAACTATTTTTCAAGAATAAAGGCCATGAACCTTAATAATCCATTAATTATCGGATTTGGAATTTCCAATCACGAAACGTTTACCCGTGCCTGCAATTACGCAAATGGAGCAATTATAGGCAGTGCATTTGTTAAGATCCTCAACGAAACTAAAGAATTAAAACAAGACATTGGAAGTTTCATAACGGCAGTAAAAGGATAAGAAATCGGCTGTCCACAATAACGAACCATTACCTTAACCTTCAATTGGCCTTTGACAATCTGTTCTGTCTTTCGGAGGTTTGAACGGGTTGTTTGTCCATTGCCCATTTTGGCAATAAAAGAAAGTTGCCGGTTAGCTTACGGTAATTGGACACAACCTCTTCGCTTGAGGGGCCATACAAAAAATAATAATTCACGCGATCTGCCACTTCGGACCAGAGGTAACTGCCTTCCGAATCGTCATTATAACGGCTAAGTGAATTATTATACCATACAATGCCATATCCTTTTGAAGAAACGATCAAAGGATCAACCATTTTTGATCCGGGGATAATTAAATCCAAATTTTTACCCCGGATATTGAATAAGCCCCCATTTTGCAAATCCATGTCATATAATGCTTCATCAGACGCCCATTTGAACTCCTGCTTTACGCTCCATGCGTTTTCCACAAAGGCATGATATGGCTTATAAAATCTGCTATTTTCTTCGAGAAGTAAACTGTTATGGTTATCCCTGAACGTAACTCTTCCATCCCTGGGATCTATGATAACGCGCAGATAATCCGTTTTAAGGACAATACGCTCGCTATCTATTTTTATTGAAAAGTCCGTAAGATCGGACGCATCAAATCCGTCCAAACTTCCATCCTGCTGATCTGTGGTGGGTGAAGCCACCAAATGAATAATCTGTGAAGAAATAGCTTCTATTTTCAGTAAGTGTGTATTACAACCAAAATTCTTTAAGATAATTCCCTTATCTGTTTTGGTTACCTGTGCTTTCTGATCCAGGAAAATCAGTAAAAACACCTGCAATAAAATTAATCTTTTATCCATGGTAATTAGTTAGTTGAATAAAACACCATACCTGGTTTCAAAAAGTTTAAATTTTACTTTTCGATCTTAAAGATAGAAACTTTTTAATACAAATTTTATTGTGTGCCAGCGACGAAAAAAGTAGTTATTTCAAGATTTCTATCCCGAAGCAGTCTCATCAATCTTAACTTTAACGGACATTTAAAACTTATCAAATAAATTACCGACAACCGTAGGACTAATCAAGCTTTATTCTGTTATTGATTAATAAATTAAGCGAAGTATAATCTCCATCGAAGTGATGGCCTCCGGTAAGAACAGTATAATCAACTAACCCATCGATACCTTTTTTGCAAATAGAACTTTTTTTATCATCGCAAATGCAATAAACATTTTTTATTTTAAGCTTTTTAAGCTCAGGTATCAGTTCCTTTCCCGACTCATCATCCACCAGGTAATTTTTCAATTTTATTTTAAAGATCGTTTTTTGAGAAGGAGCAATAAGTACCAAGTCCTTTATTTTAGGAAGATAATAACTGTTTAAACAATTAACGGTAAACGGCAACACATCGGCACCCAGGGAATATCCAATAATAATAACGTTTGATTTGTTCCATTTTTTTGAGTATGTATCAATTATCCATTCCAGATCCTTGGCAATCTGTAACGGGGATTTCTCACTCCAGAGATACTTCATCAAATTAAGAGCAACAACCGGTATTTTCCTGGAATTAAGATTATTTACTATAGATTGATCAATCGATTTCCAGCCTCCGTCTCCCGAAAACAAGACCACAAAATAATCCTGTGTCCCTTCAGAGGGAAATTCAAGGATCGGCAAATCGTTATGAACACGAGATGCTGCCAACCTGTTTGTCACCAATAACCCTGTTAGCATAATAAAGCAAATAATTCTTCCGCGCCAGCTCATTTTTAACAATCGATTATTGGCTAAAGATAATTGAAAACGGGCAAATTCTAATCAGCGTATGTCTTAATGTTAAAAGCAAGCACCGACACTATACAACATGTCCGCGGATGCAATCGGTAACCTCCGGAATCATATCTGCATGTCTGAGGAATTGAATTAGGCACTTAATAAATCAAATGGAATGCTGACATTACCCCCTATCCCCCGACGTGGGCAGGGCTGTTAAGCTCTAATTATTTAATGGAGGCTTTGACTAACTCCGTCCTTTAGGACGGTGAAAAATGAAGAAGCAGAAGCAAGGGTTTTAGCCTGATTGTATAGGTTCCAGGGCTAAAGCCCTGGAATTTTGGATTACTCATTTCTACGGCATAAATGCCGCAGTTAGTCAATAAATATTAGACTCCTCTTGAGTCATACAATTTTTTTAAACTAAATGACATAGAATTAATAATGATAAAACTTATGAATAATTAGAAGGTTGAAAAATTTTTAACGATGAAATGAGGACATCGAAGGGATTTTAACAGGCCTTTAATCCAAATAAAATTGAAACCTGTATCAACAAAAAAATCCCGGGAAGATTGACCCCCGGGATTTTTCCTGTGCATTAAAAGTTGTTTATTCCTCAATACTCTTTAAAAGTACTTCCAAAATACGCTTGGCAGCATAAGGGATAGATGTTCCCGGTCCAAAGATGGCCACGACACCTGCTTTGTAAAGATAATCATAGTCCTGGGCAGGAATTACACCACCGGCAATAACCATGATATCTTCGCGACCTAATTTTTTGAGCTCTTCTATAACCTGAGGTACCAACGTTTTATGACCAGCAGCCAATGAAGATACGCCCAGTACATGAACATCGTTTTCTATGGCCTGCTTAGCGGCTTCTGCCGGAGTCT
>DATBXH010000768.1:0-4727 GCA_036514375.1 Bacteroidales bacterium
GGGATCATTTCTATACGCTCACTACCCTGAAGGAACACGTGTTGTATCCGCGTTACAGGATGGCATATCTGGCCTGGGATGTAACATCGGCCCTGAAGATTGCAGGCCTGGTATCGATAGTGGTGGTGCCTGTTTATTTTATCCCGCGGATAGTAAATCATGCCAGGCAGGAGTTTTCGAATGCGCAGAAGCGGATGGTCATGCGGTTTATCCTCCTCAGGGTTTCTGTTTGCCGGTTACCTGATGTACAATGAGCCCGGATTTCAGAGACCCGTTACGAACATGCATCCTCACGGAAAGGGTGATACTATGAATTTACAGGCACAGCTTATCCGGTATTTTGAAGAAACGAGACCCTGGCAAAAACCTGAACTTAAAATAAGTGATGTGGCCTCGGCCCTGGCCACAAACCGAACCTACCTCTCGGGCCTTCTGAAGAAGAAACAGAAGACCAACTTTAAGCGGTTTGTAAACAGGTACCGTATTACCGAAGCCAAACGGCTGCTGGACGAAGGGAACGATGACATGAAAATGGAGGATATTGCCTTCCTGTCGGGCTTTACGTGTTACACTACCTTCTTTTATGCCTTCAGGGACGAAACCGGCGTGTCGCCGCATGAGTATGCGGAGAGTAGAAGCGGAGGCAATGGGGGAGGAAGGATGCAGTCCGCAAAACAACGTTATCCACGGTTCCGCTATAGAAAAATATAATTGCGGAACGATTAATAAAATCAATTCTTTCGCAAAAGCCTCAAGATGATTTTCTAGATCGGAATTAACCCAACCAGAGCAAATAGTTCGCCTCTTTCATCGGCCCCTATTGCTTAATTTGGGCTTATAACATGAAGGGAACTCCATTAGTAAAACCTTCCGGAGGAGTAACCCTTCATATTGTTTTTTTCACTCAGTGACGATATTTTATCAGATAAATTTCGCAAAACGTCCTATACTCATATCCTTTTTCGCTTTTTTTCTTTTAAAATCTTTACTTCTTCTTTAGGAACGGCAGGGAAACGAAGCTTTTCCATAAGATATTCCGAATAGATATCCCAGCAAAGCAATGGTGGAGCCGGATTAGGTTTACTCTTGTTTTTCATAATTTGTATATTTAAGTGTTAAAATTCAATGCCTACGCGTGCTTCAATGCCTTTGGTGTAGTAATGCTTTATTTCTTTCATTTCGGTAACCAAATCGGCTATTTCAATAATTTCCTGGGGGGCGTACCGTCCGGTAATGATAATTTCAGTTTTCAACGGTTTCTTTTTCAGAAGCTGAATAAGTTCCTCCTCAGAAAATAAATTGTAATACAAAGCTATGTTTGCTTCGTCGAGAATGACCACATCGTACATGCCCGACAAGATAATACCGGATACTTCTTCAAAGCCTTTGCGGGCCATATCAATATCGGCCTGAGTCGGATTACGGCGTATAAAACATTCCAAACCGAATTGTTTAATTGATATGGCTGGCAAGTAATTAAGTACAGCTTTTACCTCGGAGTATACTTTACCTTTTACAAACTGTGCAAAAAAAACTTTTTTTCCGGCCCCTACTGCCCTCAACGCCAGACCAAAAGCCGCTGTTGTTTTTCCTTTACCATTTCCTGTATATACCTGAATATATCCTTTTGTCATATTGTTTTAAAATAAGATGTTAATGTATATAAAAACTGGAAAATATGATTAATATTATGCATAGAAAACTGACTGCCAAATTGATTAAACAGGCGCCTGATATATTTTTATCTGTAATCACCCTGTCTGTTTTACCGATAAAAGGTTTTTCAACCGGTTTGCCATGATAAACATTGGGGCCACCGAATCTGCAATTCAAAATGCCTGCCAGAGCTGCCTCGGGATAGCCAGAATTAGGGCTACTGTGCTTATGCCCATATTTGAAAATATAAATAAGTCCGCGCAGGTTAAAAGTTGCCAGCACCATGAGAAAAGCAGTTATCCTGGCAGGTATAAAATTAGCAATATCATCGGTACGGGCTGCAATCATTCCAAAATCCTTAAATCGTTCGCTTTTGTAGCCAATCATAGAATCCAGGGTGTTTATCATTTTATAAGCCATCATTAGCGGAAAGCTGCCAATAGCATAATAAAACAAGGGGGCAATAACCCCGTCGCTTAAATTTTCGGATAGTGTTTCGAGTATGGCAATGCGGATTTGGTTCGCGGATAAATTAGCAGTATCCCGCCCAACAATAAAACTTAGTTGCTTGCGCCCTGCTTCCAAACCTTCCTCATTGAGTTTACGATTTACTTTTAATGCTTCCGAAACAAGACTATGGTTTGCAAGGCCATAAAAAACAAATAGTGTGGCAACTGTATAATACAGGGCCGGATAAGGTTGTACCAACTGAAATGACAGGTAAAATACAAACCAGGTAAAGAGAATAAAAAATATCGCTATACAGCCACCTTTTACTATCCGGAACTTATCATGGTTAAGTTTCTCCTCGAAATATGAAATGACTGATCCGAACAGCCTCACGGGATGGGGCAGCCAAAGCGGGTCGCCTAAAACGAGGTCGAGGAGAAAACCCACGATAAGCGGGATGGTGAACAGATAAGGATTTGTATGCATCATTGTGTTGTCCATTTTTGAATTTCCCGGATAAGTAATTTGTTCATTTCGGGCGATTGAACCGAGACGCGAAAAAAAGAATGATCAAGACCTTTAAAATTGGATGCATCGCGGATCAGTATTTTTGAATCTTCTAACAGAAATTCTTTCAGTTGACTGGCTGGTTTTGATAATGACTGTACCAGAAAGAAATTACAGGCAGAAGGAAATACTTTTAGTTGTGCTATTTTGCCCAGATCGCTTTGCAATCCAACCGATTCTTCTTTTATTCTTTCTTTATCGGGCAATAATCTGCTATAATGTTCGGTAATATAAATGCCTGCCTTTGCTGCCAAAGAATTAACGCTCCAGGGCATAAGATATTGTTGTATTCTATTGATAATATCTTCGGAGGAAACAATATACCCAAGTCGGAGACCAGGTATCGAAAAGGCTTTGGTGAACGATTTTACGATGATAAGATTTGAATATGTTGCCAGCAATGGCAAAGCTGATTCCGCATTATAGCACAGCTCAATATAAGCCTCGTCGATGATAAAAATAGAAGAGGAATTTGCTTTTAATAAGTCTTCAATTTGATTTAAAGAAAATGTTGTTGCATCGGGGTTATTGGGATTTGCCAGCCAAACCAACTGTTCACGGAACGGAATATTCAGCCAGCCAGACGAATTGGGCAACTGCTCTATTTCGTGCCGATACATTTTACAGGCATCGTAATATTCTGCGAAGGAAGGATAAAGAATGACCGATTTATTTTTGGCAAAAGCATGTGCAATCAGGTAAAAAGCTTCGGTTGAACCATTCGTAACTACCACATTGGAGCCTTTTATACCAAAGCAACCGGCAATACTGTTTTTCAGGGTTTTTACGTCCGGCTCGGGATAATTGGTGATGGACGCAATATTTTTTTCGAGGATTTGTGTTAATTCTTTTGAAATACCCCTATGCCAGACGTTAGAACTAAAATCGGCGATTAAATCCTTGCAGGAATCCGTATCGTTTCCATGACCGTGCAGCATAGTTACAGTGAATTATAAATGAGTTCCAAGTTAACGTTCTCTCTTACATGCCGTGCAAGTTTGTTATATTGCGCATCTTTAAAAGCGGCATAGTCCGTAAGAGTAATTTGTTTGTTCAATCCGGCCTGTTGCAGAATATAGTTAATTACTGTTTCGTTATCGAAAATACCATGCAGGTAGGTTCCCCAGGTCTTTGGGTTGAGGAAATAACCGTCGGGTTGATTGCCGGATAATTGACACAAATGTGAAGGGTTGTCGGCTACCGTAACCCCCATGTGAATTTCGTAACCCTTGCAGTCCTGTTCGAGATTTAGAAATTTAAAAGTGCGTTGTTCGGTTGTTTTTGCTACTGTTAAAGTGGTTCTGACGGGTAATAACCCAAGCCCGGGCATTGTCTCCATATCACCCTCGATATGGAGCGGATCATTTATTTCAATTCCCATCATTTGAAACCCGCCACAAATTCCATACACTGGTTTGCCGGATGCATGAGCGTTTAATATTGCTTTAGCCATACCGGAATTACGCAAATACTGCAAATCCGAAATTGTATTTTTAGAACCGGGGATGATGATCATGTCAGCCTTTTCAACATCGGAAGGATTGACCGCATAGTACAAATGTACTTCAGGAACTCTTTCGAGGTAATTAAAATCGGTGAAGTTGGACATGTGTCGTACCAGCACAACTGCAATATTTATTTTGTTGTCCCTGGCCAGTTGTTGTTTGGAGTCGATAACCACAGAGTCTTCATCGTCGATAAAAATATCGCTGAACCAGGGTATGATACCAACAACAGGTATGCCGGTGAGTTTTTCGATAATGTTTCTGCCTTCGCTAAACAGGGAAATATCGCCACGAAATTTATTAATGATAATGCCTTTGATGAGCTGTCGTTCTTTCTCCGGCAATAATTGCATTGTGCCGTAAACACTGGCAAATACGCCACCACGGTCGATATCGGCAATCAGATATACCGATGCTCCAGTTTCCAAAGCCACCCTCATATTGGTAATATCTTTGTCCCAAAGGTTGATTTCCGAAATACTGCCGGCACCTTCAATTACCATGGGATTGTATTTTTCTGCAAGCCGGTAGTATGCGTTCATGGCTTCG
>DATBXH010000769.1:0-2529 GCA_036514375.1 Bacteroidales bacterium
ATTGAAGCATATGGAACTGTAGATGAATTGATATCGCACATTGGACTTATCCGCGATCAGCCTATCAGTGTAAGATATAAGAACAGCCTGCTCGAAATCCAGAATAAATTAATGGTTTGTGCCTCCATACTGGCTACTGACTGTGACGACTGTGAAATTAAACTGCCAGAGCTGAACGAAAAAGATATTATTTTTCTTGAGCAGGAGATTGATTCGATGGAAGCTGAATTAGAACCTTTACGTTTGTTCGTACTGCCTGGTGGTCATACTATTGTATCTTATTGTCATATAGCCAGAACGGTATGCAGGCGAGCAGAGCGAATTTCGATACAACTTTCTGATAAATTTAACGTACCAGAAAATGTGCTGAAATATATAAATCGTCTAAGTGATTATCTGTTTGTGTTAGCCAGGAAACTGGGGAAAGATTTAAATGTTGAAGAAATTCCATGGCGACCAGTTGTAAATTAAAAAAAAATATATAATTTCAGGCAACTTTGTTAAATTATATGTTGTTAATTATTAAAACGTTAGCCTTATGTATTGGACTTTAGAACTTGCCTCAAAATTAGAGGATGCTCCATGGCCTGCTACCAAAGAGGAATTAATAGACTTTGCCATAAGATCTGGTGCCCCAATGGAAGTGATAGAAAACTTACAGGAAATTGAAGATGAAGGCGAAATTTATGAAAGTATAGAGGATATTTGGCCAGACTATCCAAGCAAGGATGATTTCTTTTTTAATGAAGATGAATATTAGTAACGGGGTTTCATGCCCCGTTTGTTTTTACCAGGTGAATATTTCGGGCCAGGTTCTGGGTCTGTATTTTTCCAACCAAATAAAATCTTTCAATAATAAATCGCTTCCTTTTAATTCTGTTGGCGGATGGAATGAGCCAACTACGGAATTGATATAAATAACCCTGTCCAAATCCAATTTCTCTTCTTTATTCTTTTTAAAAAATAGTTTGATATCTGAGCTTTCTGTTTTCTGCACTCCTATGATATCTCCACGATCCTTGTGAAAAACAATCATTTGTCCGTTGCCTTTAACAAGCATTCTTCTCAAATTATTCTTTTCGAAGTAGCCAACCATATTACGGCCTTTAATCTGGTCAAATTTTCCCGTATCTTCCTTAGCCTTAGAAACAATAAAGGCGGAATTATTCAGATCCATCCTGTTCATCTCTTTATTTTTAATAAAGATCTTCATGTACTCCGATGTCATTTGATTCCCCTGTGCCCATAAAACAGGACTGCCTATAAATTCAAGTGTGGAATCCTTGAAAGAATAATACATTGAATCGCATTTGCCCTGAAGGTCACTTCGGAAGAATTTTACATGATGATATGCTTTTACATAATTAAAGGTATCCGGCACCGTAGCGGCGGAATCTTTCAGTTCTGTGAAGTGACCATAATATATGGTATCGCCATGTAAATAAAGAGAGTCCTTATTATCGACCTGTATCATCAAGGCTTTTTTTGTAACAAATCCTGTTTTCTGAGGTCTGCTGTAATTGGCAAAATCACCTTTCAGGATATAATTCTGTGAAGAATCGCGCATTTCAATGTTACCATAAGCCTTTCCTAGTCCGGTAAATTTTTCGTAATACAACGTATCTCCTTTTATAGAGTTGGAACTGCCTTTTATCCAGGCATGCTGACGATAGGCAGATTTCCCGGATTCCATATTATACCATCCTTTTTCGCAATAGATGGTGTCTTTATCGGTACTGTTGATGACAGTCGGGCCGAGAAAATCAACAAGTTTTGTCGCTGTATTGTAATTCATGGTATCCGTATGAATTACGCCCTGAGGGTCAGTAACGACAACATTTTGTTTAAAATAAGCTTCTTTCAGATATTTATTGTATGATCCAAGATCGCTCACTATAACTGTTTTACCTTGAGTAATCGTTCCTTTCCCCGGATAATTAGCCACGCCAGTATTCATATCATAGAATATGGTCTGTGTGGTGAGTTTGGCACTATCGTCAATTAAAACAACATCGCCGGTGATATTAGCCATCCTTTCGGAGGCTTTATAATGAAGTGTTTTACCTGTCAAAGAGGTATTACCTTTATCATCAGGATAAATACGAATGCTTCCAAAAGCGTCGATATCTTCGGTTTTTTCATAAAAATAAGCACTATCGCAGTACATACGGGCTGTACGATCTGTAAATACAACATTACCGAGTAACCGCCATGCATCTGGAGCTATTGACTTGTCATATTGCATGGATGCAGCGTTGTAATTTATGCGCTTCTGTGCATGGACTAAAGCCTGGAGATTCAGTAAGATTGTGGAAATAAGTGATATGTATAATAACTTCGTTTGCATATTTTATTAAACTTCTTTTCTTTGATCATTCAATTATAAAACAGAGAGGTTCAAATTTTATACCAAACAAAAAAAGAACCAAAACTGCCCAATATTGAATTAATCTGCCTTAAGCCAACCGTTTGATCTAAAATTGCAATTTCTGAACGAATTATAAACACTTATGAAGGTCGATTTTTGTT
>DATBXH010000770.1:0-7529 GCA_036514375.1 Bacteroidales bacterium
TGGCTTGTTTCATCCTTTCCCAAAGCCGTCACATTAACGTTAAGGTTGCCGTTCGAAATATTTTCTGCAATATCAATGGCTTTATTTAATTGGGTACGTATACTTTTTGAGATTAGCAATGCAATGCCAAGAGTGACCAGAATAATTAACAGGAAGAAGAATACGTTCACAATCCGCATATTTTGGCCATGCGCTATGGCTTGTTTGTAGTCATAATCAGCTTCTTTAAGAAGAATATCGGTGTATTGATTCATAGCTTCGCGCATCGTTTCAAATGCTTTCGTATAATCGGAATAATAGATCGATTCTGCCTGATCGTAACTGCCTGATTGTATTAGATCGATAATCTGAAATGACAGGGTTGTAAATGTGTTGTAATTTGTTCTGAAGGTATTATCGATACTGGCATCTACCTTACTTTCGGATGCTTTGAACAATTCCATAAAAGTATTATACCTGGTATTTAACTGGTCAATGTTTTCTTTGCAGAAACCGATCAGCTTTTTAGTTTCTTCCGGCTTGGTTTTGTTTGTGCTATTTAAGGCCTGCGCAATGGAGATATTTGATTGATATCCGTCTCTGTCGGCCTCAATTAACCTGTCGATGCTGATCATCCTGTTCTGGTACAGTTTATCAACATTTTTATTAACTTCTCCCGAGGACCAATAAATTACAATCCAGTTGATAAGCAGAAGGACCATAATAGATGCGATTAAGAGCCAAAGCCGCTGTCTTATAGTCAACATCATAATTAATCTCATAAATAAAAGATTTTATGTAAGTAATAGAAACACGATTTCATTGAATAACCACCTATACTTAAATATACGAAGGAATTTCAAATCAATCAAGAGCGGCCGGAGAAATATATTAAAATAAAAATACCTGGCTTCATCAGGCAAACCAGGTATTTAATATGAAGTAAAATGAATCGCTAAACAATACCCTGATCGAGCATGGCATTTGCAACCTTCAGGAAGCCGGCAATATTTGCGCCTTTTACGTAATCGACATAGCCATCGCTTTGTTTTCCGTATTTCATACACGATTCGTGGATACTTTGCATAATCTGATGGAGACGTTTGTCGACTTCTTCTTTGGGCCAATTCAGTTTCATTGAATTTTGAGTCATTTCGAGGCCGGAAGTAGCTACTCCTCCTGCATTTGCTGCCTTACCAGGGGCAAAAAGCAGTTTGGCAGCCTGAATCGTTTCAATTGCTTCGGGGGTGCAGGGCATGTTTGCACCTTCGCATACACAAATACATCCGTTTTTAATAAGCAGTTCCGCATCCGTCTTGTTTAGTTCATTTTGGGTAGCACAAGGAAGTGCTATATCACATTTTGCTTCCCATGGATGTTTTCCTTCGATAAATTTGGCTGATGAAAATTCCCCGGCAAACGGGCGCACAATGTCTTCATTGCTTGCCCGAAGTTCGAGCATGAAATCGATTTTAGGTCCCGAAATTCCTTCAGGGTCGTAAACATAACCATCCGGTCCCGAGAGCGTAACAACTTTGGCCCCCAGTTCTGTTGCTTTGTTAACGGCTCCCCAGGCTACATTGCCAAAACCGGAAACTGCGACAGTTTTTCCCTCAAAACTTAATCCTTTTGATTTTAGCATTTCGCTGGTGAAATATACAACACCAAAGCCGGTTGCTTCCGGTCGGATGAGACTTCCTCCCCAGTTTATACCTTTGCCGGTTAATACGCCGGTGTGTTCGTGGGTAAGTTTTTTATACATACCATACAAAAAGCCAATTTCGCGACCTCCAACACCAATATCGCCTGCAGGTACATCGGTTTCCGCACCTATAAGCTTCCATAGTTCCAGCATAAATGATTGGCAGAAACGCATAATTTCATTATTCGATTTACCTTTTGGGTCGAAGTCTGAGCCTCCTTTGGCCCCTCCCATGGGAAGTGTAGTCAAACTGTTTTTGAAAATCTGCTCAAATCCTAAAAACTTCAGGATGCTTAGGTTTACGCTGGGGTGAAACCGTAATCCACCTTTGTAGGGACCAATGGCATTGTTAAACTGAACACGATATCCGCGGTTAACATGGACGTTTCCATGGTCGTCCATCCAGGGTACCTTAAAAGTAAGCACACGATCAGGCTCTACTAAGCGTTCTATAATTTGAGCTGCCTCAAACTGCGGGTTGGCATTATAGACTGATTCAATCGAAGCCAATACTTCATGTACTGCCTGTAGGTACTCGGCTTCACCAGGATTACGTTTTTCCAGATCAAGCAAAATTTTTTGTACGTTCATTGCTGATTTATTTGGGATTGATGTTATTCTGAATTAAAGATAATAAGCAAATTATTCTTTTCTTATGACAAATTTCAGTGTTTGTACGATAACTTATGAAAGCGATTCTCCCGGTTTTAAGATGACGCCCTTGTTTTTTCTGCCGTCAATGAAGGTTCTCAGGGGAACTTCGAAACGGACGTGGCGGATAAATTCATCTTCATAATAGGCATTTTGCAGATTGAGAAAACCGGGATCATAGAAGCCTTCGTTCGCATAAGGACTGACAGTGAAATATCCAACTCTGAAAGTAGTTAAGTTCTGAAAGAAATGTGTTCCCTGACTAGGGTCTATCCTGTAATTCTGTAACCCGGATTCTACAATAATTCTGGCTTCGGATATTTGCGGCCATTTGATCGGAATACCCAGCCAGGGATCTGCCGAGCCCCAACGGCCTGGTCCTATAAGGATATAATTTCGTTTTTCGCGAATAAACTTTGTGTTCAGCTTATCCAGGTCCCCGGCAATTTTTTTCGTTTCCGATGGTTTAAAGGCTTCAGGTTTGATATAAACCAAATCGAACAGATTATCAATACGCCCATTTCCTAAAGCTGAATTTGAGATGATAATCGATTTTTCGGGTGGTACGGAATCAAGAGAGAAATTAATACGCTGATCATTAATTACAATTGGTCTGATTTGCAGGAAATTGAATAATTGCGATTTCTCCGAAGGAACATCGAGATTTGCTGCAAATTCAATTTCTACCTGGCTTCCCATTTCTTTCTGGCTAATCTCGAGCATAGCTTCAAGGATTTCGACTAAAGGGAATGTTTTGTATTGTAAAATGTTGGAGAAAGTGATAAGTTTCTTTCCCGAATGATTAAAGCCATCACGAATAATGTTATTCTCAAAATCATATGTAGATGACACATGCTGAAACCCTGCGTCTTTTTC
Organism: Bacteroidales bacterium; assembly: GCA_036514375.1. Taxonomy (GTDB): domain Bacteria; phylum Bacteroidota; class Bacteroidia; order Bacteroidales; family JAAUTT01; genus JAAUTT01. The sequence continues at coordinate 3,209 of DATBXH010000770.1, forward strand.
AGCTTCTGTTATTTTTAGTTTCAGGAGATTAGCACTATCATCGGTGGTTGGTATGAAGCTATCCGGTGATAGGTCGAGCGAATAGAAAGTTTTTTGAGTGTTTTTCAATGCTTCGATGGGAGAAGACAATTGCAGGATGTTTTTAGGGTGCTTTGGAGAGAAACGGATTGCTGTTCCCCCGTCGACTACATACTTGCCAAGTCCAAATCCGAGTGTTACAATCCCATCGCTTGATTTTTCAGGTTTTACAGGATAAAAATTGAGCGATCTGGCTACGCCTGAAAGTGTGGGATAAAACCGATTGCCGTATTGTGTACCACATACCTCTTGTAATATAATTCCCATTTTTTCTTCGTCAATCACATTGGACGTTGCCGCCATGTATGCTTTGCTGCTTTTATAGAAAACGGAAGCGTATACACATTTAATGGCATCGGTGAGGGATTGAAGAGTTCGGTGCAGTTCAGACTCTGAAGCCGGGATCATATACGTGGAATAAATTCCTGCAAATGGTTGGTACATGGAATCTTCAAGCTTACTCGATGAACGGACCGCCAGCGGATATTTTACATATTTTAGAAATGTCAGTAAATCCTTATGAAGCGATGGAGGCAAAGAAGCTTTTAAAAAGTGTTTCAGTATTTCTTCGTCAGGTAAGTCTGATAAAGCCAGATCATAAAGATTATTCATCTCCATGAATGTTTCAAAGATCTCGGTCGTAATCACTACCGTTCTTGGTATTCTAACATTTACATGAGGGAAAGATGAAAAAATCTGGTTGTTTTTTATGATGGATCCGAGGAAAACCAGTCCCCGGGCTTTGCCACCAATTGATCCTTCACCGATTCTTGAGAAAAGATGATATTCATCAAACGTTTCGCGGTTGAAGTTAGCAATTATACCACGAGCCCTGCTTAAGCGATAATTACTGATAGCTTTAAAAAGATAATTTCGTGCATTTTGAACCGACCCAAGATCATCTATCCTCAACTGCTTAAACATTTGAGCGATTGGGAAGAGAGACCTGGCATTCAGCCATTTTGAGATTTCGTTACGAGAGGCATGAAAGATCAGTGATTCGTCTGGTATGGCAGATATATGGTGTTGAAGAGATACAAGATCAGATGCTCTGGCAATTTCATTCATCGTAGCCGGGTCTCTGAAAACAAAATCGCCAAACCCAAAATTATTTACAATAAAGGACTTTAGATCAGTGGACAGTGTCTTCGAAAATTTATGGATAAATCCAACACCGAGTTCTTCTGCAATTTTTCGGTTTTCTATATCCGATGACTGAAAAACGAAAGGCATGAATGGATCCTCTTCCTTCGCGTGCCGGCAAAGTTGAACTCCTCCATTCACTTTTTCATAGCTGAATTTATCATTTTTAATGTTGATATCGGAAATGATCCCCAGCATATTATGTTTGTATTTCTCATAAAGGAGAAGAGCCTCTTTGTATGTATTAGCCAACAATATTTTAGGGCGTCCCCGCATGCGTAATCGTCGCTGGTGATCATTTAATCCTTCTTTCAGAAATTCTTGCGACTGTTTGAATATGATTTTGTACAAATCAGGCAAATAAGTAGAAGTAAAGCGAATGGAATCTTCAACCAAAAGAATAGTTTGGACTCCAACAGTTTGGACATCGTTTTCCGCATTCATCCTGTCTTCAAAAAGCTTTACAATAGCTACAAGCAGATCGGCATTACTGAGCCAGCAGAAGATATTGTCAATGGCACTAAGGTCTTCATTTTTAAGACGCAATGAGACTTCACGTGAAAAATGGGTTAAAACAGCGATTGGAATTTTTGGATAGTCAGCTTTAATCCGATTGGCCAGTTCAAATGTATCTATATCAGGAATACTTAACATTTCGATAACCAGATCGATGGGCTCTGATGCCAGAATCGCTCTGGCCTTCTCGGCCGAATCGGTATGAACAAAACTAGGAGGGCGCCTGAGATTGAGTGAAACGTATTCATTGAAAATCTGTTCATCAATGCGTCCGTCTTCCTCCAGCATATAAGCATCGTAGCTGCTACAAATGAGCAAAATACGTTGTATACGTCTCTGCATTAAGAGGTTGAAATCAGCCTCGTTAAACAGGATTTTTTCAGGGTCGATTAAAGCTGGATTAAGAGTCATACACTATGCAGCTAAGTTCCTTTAAAAGTAATAAATATCGATGATATTATTACCGGGATAAGCTACATAGTGTGTAATCTGTTAATTAATTTCGAATACATCGCCGCTATTTAGCAAGTCATCGACACAACGAATTTTGCCTCCGGCCTTTGCCAAACGTACCTGTTCTTCAACCTGATCATCATAAGTAGTGAAACGGGCAGATCTGATTACGCCTAATGCGACAGGAAATTCGGGCGGAGCCATTTTTGCCAGCATCAAATGTATACCCGGATCGGGTTGGTATTGGTCGTGTACAAGAATATCCTCCGGTTTAACGCCTCCTTTTCCTATCGTAACTACCTCCAGGTGCGTTCCGTGCAAACGTATACCTTTTTCTTTATCTTTTCCAAAAAGCATGGGTTCGCCGTGCTTCAAATGGAGTTGAAAATCATCACGCAAATCCTTCGATGTGATTGCTGTATGAGCTTTATCGGCAAATATGATGCAGTTTTGTAAAATTTCTATAACAGAGGTGCCATCATGCTTTGCTGCTTCGAACATCGCATCCGTCATCATTTTTGGGTTAATGTCCACAACCCTTGCAAAAAATGTGCCCTGAGATCCGATAACAAGTTCTCCGGGATTGAAAGGGTGTTCAATAGTCCCCTGAGGAGAGGTTTTAGTTACCGTACCCATTGGTGTTGTGGGTGAATATTGCCCTTTCGTTAAACCGTATATTTGATTATTAAACAGAAGCAGGTTTACATCCACATTACGCCTGATAATATGTATGAAATGGTTACCGCCAATAGCCATAGAATCTCCGTCGCCTGTAGCGATCCACACACTTAGATGAGGATTGGCCAGCTTTACACCTGTAGCAATGGCCGAAGCCCTGCCGTGAATACCATGAATACCATACGTATTGACATAATAGGGAAACCGGGAAGAACAACCTATCCCTGAGACGATCATAAAGTTTTCCTTCTTGTATCCGATTTTTGGAAACACTTGTGCTACAGAGTTTAGAATAGCATGCGATCCACAACCCGGGCACCAACGTACCATTTGGTCGCTTACAAAGTCCTCCTTATTTAAAGGGACATCGCTTCGTTCTACTGTTTGATTTATAATGTTATCCTGATCGTTCATTTTGCTTCGAGTATTTGATTAAACTTGTCAACTAGTTCGGTCACCATAAAGGGCAACCCTTGTACTTTATTGAATTGTATATATTTAAATTCAGGGTAGGTCATTCGAAGGTAATTTACAAATTGACCGCTATTTAATTCACAAACCAGAATTTTTTTAAAATTTTTAAAGAGATCACCCGTATTTTTGGGCAAAGGTAAAATATGGCTAAAATGAGCCAGACTGATCTTTTTTCCCTGGGCCTGAAGCAATTTTACCGAAGATGTCATGGCCCCAAGTGTACCGCCCCAGCTTACCACCAAAAGATCTCCGGTTTTTTCACCAATGATCGATTGTTCCTCAATAAAATCAGCTACCTTTTGTATTTTTGCTTCACGCAGATTCACCATCAGTTGGTGATTTTGAGCATCGGTGGTAACATTACCAATGATATTTTCCTTTTCCAATCCTCCCACTCTGTGTCTCAGCCCATCGGTGCCAGGCAGTGCCCATTTACGGACTAATGTTTCGGGATCGCGCTTAAATGGCTTATAATCCGGATCGTTTGGCTTTGCAATCGGAGGATTGATAGGAGGTAAATCGGCTACTTTCGGTATTTTAAACAATTGAGAACCGTTACCAATGTATCCGTCAGACAACAGAATAACAGGCGTCATGTGCTCCATGGCAATTTTGGCAGCCATGTAAGCTGCATAGAAACAATCGGCAGGCGAGGAGGATGACATAACCACCAATGGACATTCACCATTGCGTCCGAATAGTGCCTGATATAAATCTGCCTGTTCGGACTTTGTCGGCAGACCGGTAGAGGGTCCTCCCCGCTGAACATCAACAATTACCAATGGGAGTTCTGTCATTACAGCCAGGCCAATAGCTTCGCTTTTTAATGATAACCCGGGGCCTGAAGTGGTTGTTACAGCAAGAGAACCAGTATAGCTGGCTCCGATAGCAGAACAAATTCCTGCAATTTCATCTTCTGCCTGCAGGACTTTAGCTCCAAGCGACTTATGTTTTGCAAGTTCAATCATAATATCAGTTG
>DATBXH010000771.1:0-3415 GCA_036514375.1 Bacteroidales bacterium
AATCTGAAGTTTGCACCAGACGCTTTAAATCATCCTCACTGCTCCTTTATCTGCAGAGCTTACCATTCTAGCGTAAACCTGGAGCGCTTTGGACACTTTTCTGGTCCGTTCGGCTGGGGTGTATGCCTTATCTCCTCGCTTTTCTTCTTCAGCCTTCCGTTTGGCAAGCTCGTCGTTGCTTACCATAAGGTTAATGCTGCGTTTGGCAATATCAATTTCAATGATGTCGCCATCTTTCACTAAAGCAATTTCGCCACCGGAGGCTGCTTCGGGTGATACATGTCCAATTGATAACCCTGAAGTTCCTCCCGAAAAACGACCGTCGGTAACCAATGCACAGGCTTCCCCCAGGTGTTTCGATTTGATGTACGATGTAGGATAGAGCATCTCCTGCATGCCAGGTCCGCCTTTGGGACCTTCGTACAGGATAACCACCACGTCGCCAGCCTTGACTTTACCGCCAAGTATCCCCTCGCAGGCATCGTCCTGCGATTCGAACACCTTGGCGGTTCCCCTGAAATTAAAGATCTTTTCACTTACCCCGGCTGTTTTAACAATGCAGCCATTACGGGCTATATTTCCAAAAAGAACGGCTAATCCTCCATCTCTGCTATAGCAGTTATCAATACTGCGAATACATCCTTTCTCGCGATCGAGGTCCAGTTCTTTATATTTTGTATCCTGCGAACCCATCACTGAATTGCGAACTCCGGCAGGAGCACTTTTATAGATTTCAAACGCTTCGGGAATAGCTGCAGGACGAGTTATATCATATGATTCGATAGCTTGTTTTAATGTCAATCCGTCCACACGAATTACGGATGAATCAACCTGTCCTCCCCGTTCCAGTTCACCCAGAATACCCAGAATACCACCGGCACGATTAACATCCTCAACATGATAGTGCGAACTTGGAGCAACTTTTGATAAAACGGGAACTTTCCTGGAGAGTTTATCGATATCCTGCATGGTAAAATCAACACCTGCTTCATGGGCAATAGCAAGCAGGTGAAGAACAGTATTGGTTGATCCGCCCATAGCAATATCCAAAGTCATTGCATTAAGAAAAGCTTTTTTGGTGGCAATAGAACGAGGAAGAACAGAATCGTTCCCATTGAAATAATAATCGTTAGCCAGCTTTACAATCAGATGTGCGGCTTTTTCAAAAAGTTTAACACGATTTTTATGTGTGGCAACAATGGTGCCATTTCCCGGTAATGCCAATCCAATAGCTTCGTTCAAACAGTTCATTGAGTTTGCTGTAAACATACCGGAGCATGAACCGCATGTGGGACAGGCGGAACGTTCTACTCTCCGAACCATTTCGTCTTCAACCGAATCGTCGGCTGCCATTACCATAGCATCGATAAGGTCGAGTTTCTGTTTATCAACAACACCCGCTTCCATTGGCCCGCCTGATACAAAAACCGTAGGTATATTAAGCCTCATAGCTGCAATGAGCATGCCAGGGGTTATTTTATCGCAATTACTGATGCAAACCATTGCATCTGCCTGATGGGCATTAACCATATATTCAACACTGTCGGCAATTAAATCGCGCGATGGAAGCGAATACAACATTCCGTCGTGTCCCATGGCTATACCATCGTCAATAGCGATGGTATTAAACTCGGCAGCAAAACAGCCCTCCGACTCAATAATCGCCTTAATTTGCTGGCCAATGTTATGAAGATGAACATGGCCGGGAACAAATTGCGTAAACGAGTTAACAATGGCAATAACAGGTTTACCCATTTGCTCTTCTTTCATTCCATTGGCACGCCAGAGGCTTCTGGCTCCTGCCATCCGGCGACCCTGTGTGGTCGTGTTACTTCTCAATTGATGAGGCATAGTTTTTAATTTTTAAGTTCCGACATTAAACTGAAAAAGCCTTTCTCATCGTCGTGAGAAAGGCTTTTTCTTGTTTCGTATATACACATTCCATTCTCACCTCAGCAGCTTTCTGACGAGGACCACCACAATGGTAATAATTAGAGAATGGTTTAACATATCTTTCATTTTTAGATTGGGCAAATATATCGATTAAAAGCATAAATCAAAACTTCTTTAAAGAAAAAAGTGATATTTATCATATCATATTATCGTAACAAGCTTCTTAATAAAAGGTTAAGATCTAAAAAAAATTTACTAGTCCTTGTATTCATCTTCAAAAACAAAATCCGGAACATAATAAATTGGTAGTTAATTGTGTTTTTACTACTTTTAAAACGTTAAGTATTAACCAGCAAACGCTGTTTTATGTTCAAGTATATTGTATCCGGGCTTTTATTTTTGCTGAACTACCACGCTCAGTCAGTTTTTTCACAACCGTATAACTGTGAGGTTGTTAATTTTTCTTCTTTTTACGAGATGAAATCCGGTTTATTGACTAAAACCGATTCCATTTTTATACAAATTAACAATAGGAGTGGTGAAGGATTTACCAATATCAAAATCCCTTATTCTAAAAGTGAGAAAATTTCCGATTTGAGTGCATGGCTTGAAGATCAAAACGGTCAAATTATTCGAAAGCTCAAAAACAGTGACATTACTGACAGAAATGCCATTTCGGATTACTCATTATACACCGATGACTTCGTTAAGACATTCTCTCTTAAACACAATATATATCCTTACCGTATTGTATACACCTATAGAAAAACATACAAACAATTTATAACTATACCATGGATTCCTATCCTGGATAAATCAATACCGACGCTCAAGGCAAAACTTACCTTACTTGTTCCTAAAGGTTTTCCAGCTATGAAGTATTACAAAAACATGTCGGATCCAAAGATTGATACTTTAGAGAATACGATCAGAAGTGTTTGGCTGGCCTCTTACCTGAAGCCTATAAAGGCTGAAATCTTTTCGATAACAGAGGATGAGATCCTCCCGTACGTGATGATAACACCCGTTTATTTTACTTATGGTGTAGACGGGAATGCTGCAGACTGGACATCGTTCGGAAACTGGAATTATCGTTTAATTAAAGATCTTGGAGAACTACCGGACAGTGAAAAACAAAAAATATCGCAGTTAATCCGAGGGATTACGGATAAACGCGAAATCGTAAAAATACTTTATCATTATTTACAGGATCGAACACGGTATGTTAATGTATCTATTGATATTGGGGGGTTAAAACCATATCCGGCCTCGTATGTTGCCCAAAATAAATATGGCGACTGCAAGGCACTGTCAAACTATATGAAGGCTCTTTTGAATTTTGCAGGTATCCAGTCTTTTTATACCACCATCAACCGGGACAAAACACCTGGTGAAATTGTAGAACAAATGCCGGGTCCGCAGTATTTTAATCATGTCATTCTCACTGTCCCTTTGGATAAGGATACCCTTTGGCTCGAAAATACTTCCAATTCAAATCCTTTTGCTTATATAGGAACTGACA
>DATBXH010000772.1:0-2182 GCA_036514375.1 Bacteroidales bacterium
GCTCCGTTACCTGACCAGGTGGATGAATACATGCTGGCCGGATTTCTGCGGAAAAAGCATGTGGAGCTGGTAGAGTGTATTACTCAGGATATTGAAGTGCCCAGCGATGTCGATATTGTCATCGAAGGGTATGTTGATCCGCAGGAAGATTTAATCTGGGAAGGACCTTTTGGCGATCATACCGGCTTTTATTCGCTTGAGGACTGGTACCCAAAGTTTCATGTAACCTGCGTTACTCACCGGCGCGATGCGGTTTACCCCGCCACCATCGTTGGTGTTCCTCCACAGGAAGATGCATGGATTGAGAAGGCTACGGAGAGAATATTCCTGGTACCTATGAAATTTTCGCTGGCTCCGGAGATCGTTGATTTGAATATGCCACCTGCCGGTGTGGCGCACAACCTTGCAATCCTCTCCATTGAGAAGCGTTATCCCGGCCAGGGACTGAAAGTAATCAGTTCACTTTGGGGAGCAGGGCAAATGATGTTCAATAAAGTGATGGTGACCGTAGACGAGGATATCGATATTCATAATCATAAAGCGTTATTCAAACATGTTGTCTGCCATATGAACATTGCTGATGATCTGATGTTTGGTAAGGGACCGCTTGATGTGCTTGATCACTCATCTGATAAATTCGCTTTCGGAGGTAAACTTGGAATCGACGCTACAAAGAAGTTTCCTGAAGAGGGAACTCCTGCCGAACAAAAATTACCGAATGTTCAGAGCATCGTTTCGGGACTGAAACATTGGCCTGATCAATTTAGATTCTCGGTTAAGCTTATTGAAGATCATATTCCTGTTTTGTTGTTTTCGATGAAGGAATACACGCGCGACAATATCAGGAAAGCTTTTGAAAGTCTGGCAAAGCAGGATTTTCTGGATAGTATAAAGTTATTTGTATGCTTTAATCCTGAGGTGGACCTCGATGATTTTGAACTTTGTTCATGGCTGGCATTTAGTAACATCGATCCCGGCAGGGATTGTATGGTTATCACCAGAGATCGCGGTATATCTTGCCTTTGTGTTGATGCTGTATTTAAATCATTACATACCCATTCGTTTAAACGACCATGGCCTAATATTGTATCCTCCTCATCCCAAACTATTGAAAAAATTGATAACAACTGGAATCTTTATGTGACTGAAAAATTTGTCCCGTCACCTTCCATTCATTATCAACATCTAAGTATTGGAAACAATGCAGTGGCTTTCGAAAATAAACCCTAAGCCAACGATTGGATTGTTATTCTGGTTTATATGTCTTAAATTAGCAATAGTGTTGCTGATATGAACCGACTTTTATTTTTTTGTGCATTTTTTGTTTGGCTATTTCAAATCAACGTGGAAGGACAACTGTCGTTCCCTGAAGTTAGGTTATTTACGGTTAATGAGGGTTTGGTTCAATCCCATATTAATGCATTGCTTCAGGATTCTCGCGGTTTCATATGGGTTGGTACCGAAAACGGACTTAGCCGTTATGACGGATACGAATTCGTGAACTACACCCACCAGCCGGAGGATGCCAATTCGCTATCCGATAATTACGTCAATGCCATTTGTGAAGATTCCGAAGGTGTTTTATGGATTGCTACCAAAAAAGGGCTAAATCGATTTGATGTCAGGAACGAAGAGTTCTCTGTTTATCTGAACGATCCCAAACGTTCCAACACCATCAGTGACGATGTGGTACTGAATGTCTATATAGATTCGAAACATACGCTCTGGGTGAAAACCCTGAAATCACTGGATCAGTTTGATCCAAAGTCAAAAACCTTTCGCAGGTTTCCGCATTATTTTGACGTATTCCGGTTCGTTTCCGGTTATATTCCTTTCCCAATTTTTGAGGACAGAGCGAACAGATTATGGGTTGGTACCAAAGACGGTCTGAACTTTTTCGACCGTGATCTGCAATTGTTTAACCGGTACATTTCGCTCGAGTATAATGATAAAAGTCTGAGCCACGATGAAATCCGTTCTATCTGCCAGGATAAAGACGGTATTCTCTGGATTGGAACTACCGATGGATTGAATGCATTTAATCCTGATACGAGGGAGTTTAAGCGGTATTATCCCGAACCAGATGCAAAAACATTGGTTAGCAGCAACCGGATAAATACCCTCTGCATGGATTCCAGCGGCATACTGTGGGTTGGTACCAATGGAGGCTTGTTAGCCTTTA
>DATBXH010000773.1:0-2031 GCA_036514375.1 Bacteroidales bacterium
ATTTTGCCTGATATTCATGAATGTTCATAAAACTTCATTTGTATGTTTACCATAAAAATAGTCAATTTAAAGATCTGCCTTATGTATTGGTAAACAAAATTTTTAATTTAAGGTTTATCTTTGCCAGGAAATATAAAGGGATACGACAGAATGATACGAAAACTTACGACAATTGAACTTAACCGCAAATCATTGGACGAGTTTAAAGCCTCGCATAAAACACCTATTATTGTTGTACTCGACAACGTACGTAGTCTCAATAATATCGGCTCGGTCTTTCGGACTGCCGATGCTTTTCTGATCGAAGCTATTTACCTCTGCGGTATCAGTGCTACACCACCACATAAGGAGATTCACAAAACAGCACTGGGTGCTGAAGATTCCGTACATTGGAAATACTATCCAGACACCAATACTGCAATTGATTCTTTAAAAGAAAATGGATATATTCCTATAGCAGTAGAGCAAACAGAAAACAGTATTTCTCTCGAAAAATTCCCTATAGGTCAAACTAAAAAATATGCGTTAATCTTTGGAAATGAAGTAAAAGGCATACAACAAACTGTTGTCGACAAATGTCAACTAAGTGTTGAAATTCCACAATTTGGAACCAAACACTCATTTAACATTTCTGTAAGCGCAGGTATTGTGCTATGGGAATGGTATAGAAAAATTGCCCTTAACGAATAAAACATAAAAAAGGCGATCCAAGGGTTGGATCGCCTTTTTTATTTAGATTATTGTACAATCGATTTGAATGTAGCGTCAGCAAAATATTTGGCAAATTCCAAATCTTTAGCTGCATTAGCTTTCAACTCAGCACTCTTTCCAACTGCAGTACGCAAATTATTGAAAAGAAGATCGGTATTTTGTGTACGGGCTCCAACAATAGCTTTCAAATAATAAAGCAAAGCATCATCAGATTTTACAGCGTTAAGGGTTGACAAAGCAGCATCATTTTCCTTATTAAGTAATTTTGCAAGACCAGCGTTGATCTCAGCTGCGCTGCCAAAGTAATTGATAGCATCAGCGTATTTACCCTGAATAATCTTAATGATTCCAAGGTTATAGTTAACTTGATCACCAGCTCCCATAGCAGCTGTAAATAATTCTTCAGCTTTTGCAAGATCGCCTTCGTTAAATGCTATTACACCAAGGTTATTCTTAACAATAGCATTGTCTTCAACTTGTTTAGCAGATTCAAATGCAGTTTTAGCTTCAGCGCTACGGTTAAGTTTCCACAGAACATAACCAGCATCGTTTTTAGCCCTGAAATCATTTGGATATTTTGCAGCAGCGGCCTGATAAATAACTAATTGCTTGTCAAGATTATCAGTCATCTTAGCTGCATAAAGAAGTTCTTCCAATGAAAGAGAATCCGGTTTTGACTGAGCAAGAGCTACAAGTTCATCGTCAGATTTACCAGAGTCAACTATTTTTACAGTAAGTTTCGACCTTCTTAACTGAGGAAGGATCTTAACTTTGATCTCGTCAAAAGCAGCTGAAATATTTTTTATTTCCTTTTCGCGTACTGCAGGATCTGAATACATCGAAAGAACACGGAGAACCAATTCCTTATCTTTAATATCGGAAGCTTCCATTAATTTCTTGAAACCATCCCAGTCTTCAGCAGTAACCAAATAGGTAAATAAATCATCTTTAACCTTTGTCAGCTTGTCCTTTTTAACAAGGTCCTTGCCAAAATATTTATTGGCTGATGCTTTTCTTTCATCTGCAAGTTTCTGATTAAGATCCATAGGACCATCAGGAGAAGCATATGCTGAAAGTTCTATGCCTTTAATTGATTTTTTTGGATCTTTATCAACAGACTCAAGTGATTCCTGAAGTTTTTTAATTTCATCTTTCTTCAGTTCCGAAGGCCTTACATCTGCTTTATTAATTAAATATTTAATGTCTGCTTCATATTGTGAACTGCTTTCACGAACAAATTTGTCTCCAACAGCTATGGCACGGGGATCCTTTACAACCAATAACTCGGTTGCAATAACACCGTCTCCAATCTTTACATCC
>DATBXH010000774.1:0-3719 GCA_036514375.1 Bacteroidales bacterium
TTAGTTATCGCGATCATTCATTTATTCATATTCGAATGGATATCAACGATAACGAAATCCTTTTTTCATGTTCCAACAGCGTAGCTAAAAAATCGGAAGATACTTCTGATTCGGGCATTGGACTGGAAAATATTAAGAAACGTTTGGCGTTACTTTTTCCCCAAAAACATCAACTGACACTGAAAGAGACAGACGTTTTGTTTCATGCAGAACTTAAAATCAACCTGAATAATTCAGTATGATAAGAACTATAGCCATTGACGATGAACCTCTGGCCCTTCAACTGGTGACAGGTTACATAAAGAAAACTCCCTTCCTGGAACTGGTTGGTGAATTTGACAATCCCATCAGCGCTATGGAATTTTTAGATCAATCGCCGGTTGATCTTATATTCCTGGATATTCAAATGCCAGATCTCACTGGGACGGAATTTGCACGCATTCTGAACCAGGGTCCAAAAATTATTTTCTCTACAGCCTTTGAAAAGTATGCATTAGAAGGATTTCGACTGGAGGCTGTTGACTACCTCTTAAAACCCTTTAGTTACGAAGAGTTTCTGATAGCTGCTCAAAAAGCCAAAAAACTACTTGACCTTGAACAGAAAGCTGCCACCACTATCGAGACTAACAACGAATTTCTCTTTCTGAAATCGGAATATAAAATACGGCGTATCAACTTTAACGATATCCTGTATGTGGAAGGATTGAAGGATTATATTAAGATCTTCCTGGTAAATGAACCTAAGCCAATCCTCACGTTAAATACCATTAAATCGCTGGAATCCAAGCTTCCGGCAAACAAGTTCATGCGTGTACACCGTTCTTTTATAGTAAACCTCGAAAGGGTGCAAACTGTGGAACGCTTCCGCATTGTTTTTGGTCAGGAATATATTCCGGTAGGCGACCAATACAAGGAGAAGTTCCAGGAATTTCTGGATAAGAACTTCTTATAGGAATGAAATTGTTATCCAATCAAACAAAACTGCCTTTTTCCCAGCCAAGTTTAATAAGCTCTATTTTTGCCGGATCAGCAGTTCCCAATTTGTGGCGGGTGTCAGCCAGCTCAATATGTTTAGCAGGCGGATTTAACGGTCTTTCTTCCTTGAAGTATTCGTTTCGAATACCCTGAATGATCCTTAATCCAACCGAATCAACAGCTACAGGATCTATCCCCACCAACATTCCCTTATAATCCCATATGTAATCAGTACTAAATGAATGTGCACCTACACAATGAAACTGAGGTGTAAACATCACAAGCACATTTAGTCTGGTTTTTCCTTTTACCTGAGGCAGTTCCCAAAGCTTTGCCAGATCTGCACATGAGTCGGGATGATAATCAGACGGTTTCTGAGCAAACATGATGTAATTCTTCATCAATGTTCCAACACCGGCCCAGGCATGGGCACGCATAGGACGCGTGTTGATAAGCGCAGTGGCATTTTGAAAAACAGGGTCTGAACGAACTCCACGGTCATTAACGGATATATTCTCAGCTTTTACACCTACCTGTAAAACCCCATCCTTAATTGCATTTTCAAGTTCATGTGGTGTATGCAATTCGTTCCAAACATTAGTCTTTATACCAACAACATCAGTAGGTTTAATAATTTTCGCCCATGCTTTAGAAGCGTCTTTTTCGTCAAGCAAAGCACATAATGCCTTGTTTAACATTTCTTTCACAATTTGCGGATCAGGATTTACTCCATATCCTGGCAACCTTTCATCTCGAATCAATACAACTCGGGTTTTTGAGGTATTCCATTGTCCCCATAGCTTTACCGGGGAATTAAGGTAAAGAGCACTACCTATGGCAAAAGTTGCCGAACTTTTAAGTAAATCGCGGCGGGTAATTTTCTTCGTACTCATGGTATTTTGTTTTTTTGTATGGCCAATGTTTTCCATTGTGCAATAAGTTGCTGGGCATCATCTTTGGTTTTGGCGTTAAATACCGCAGCCACCAGGTTTTTATCCAGAATAGCCGTATGCCATGTTTTATCTTCAAGTTGAACTAAATTTTCTTTGTTTAACTCAGGAGCATACGTCCTTTTAAACTGTCTGAAAGCAGTTAAGGCTTCCTCTTCACTGGGATATTGAACGATCAATAAATAGCTTCTATGGTCTGCTGGGCCATATTTTGCTAAAACACAGTCAGTCTTCTCTGAAATATTAAGTATATTATCGTTTGATATAAAATAATATGCATTTAACCAGATATAATGGTGAAAGTAACAATATCCCTCTTCTACCAGGCCATTCTGAGGCAAAAACTGCATAATCTCAGGTAATTCTCCTTTACCGATGATATTTTTGTCTATTTCGAAAGCTAATTTATTAATAGCATCTAACGAGGCCTGTGTCGACCGTTCCGTAGAGACAGAAACAAAATAGTGATCCTTCCAAAAAATAAGTGAACCCTTTATAAGCTGAGATCCCTGGCCAAACTGGTGCTGATTTTTCTCACGCATGTTGGTAAAGACACCAAAAGCATTCCGTGGCTGTAACATATTAAAAATCTCGACCACAATATCAGGCTCATTTTCGCATGTATAACGCCGACTAACTACTGTGTCGAAACCATAAGAAAGATAAAGCTCAGTTGCACCATCAATATAATTATATAAAGTCTCATTATTGTAATAAGAATCGGGTTGGGATACAGCCCACCGGTTAACCCGATCCGGCAAAAATTTCGTCAGGTTCATTGAGTTTACGGAAATAGTTAATACACTGAAAAGTACAAATGAGATGATTCGTTGCATGGTTTGAATTTTTCCGTCATAAAAGGTATAACATTCTGTTGGTTTTATCAAAAACAGAAGTTTCAAAATAATTCATTACAGAGAAATTCCAGATAACTATCTCTTTAGTAAATTATTGTTTTATGATATGGCAAATACTATTACCTTTCTTTTAGCTCTTAAAAACAATTAGAATCATTAATATAGGTTTATTAAATGTTAGTTAGTTTCAAAATAACTGTCTAACAATGAATCCTGATCGTAAAACTTTCGTAAAAAGAAAAAAATTTCACTGCCATGAAAAAATTACTTTATCTTTTTGTGATTTCAATCTTTCTTGGAGCATTTGCTTCCTGTAGTTCATCGCGCGATGTAGCTCAACGTCGGAGCCTGATGATGCCAAAAAAGTCAGAAGTTCCCCGCAATGCTAAAAAATATAAAGAAAGAGAGCACAAATACGACGGGGACTAATCAGCTTGAATGCCATAAACCGTAAGATAAAACAATACAAACGTTTTATTTTACATTCTCCACCAACTTCCTGATCCCTTTGATAACAGCAAGTTCAACCTGACCATGCGATTTACTTGCTTGCTTTATTTGCCCAAGTGCATTCTGACGCCAAGTCGATCTTAACCGCTTGCCACTTTTTAGGTAAACCATAGCCTGCAGCCCAATCCTTGATATTTCATTCAGATCAGATGAAAGAGGTTCAACTTCTTTTAATATGGGAGTATTTCGGATAACCGGTTCCAAAACTTTATAATTATTAGCCCACATTCTTAAATAGTTTCGTACATCATTGGCCACTTTTTTATCATTTCGTCTTTTAAGAAAAGTATCGACCAGCATATTGAAATTTCTTGACACCCGTGCATCGGGTCTGGCCGCATCAACCACCCGTGAATATGGAGAATGAGTCGTATAATGTACTCCCTTTGAACTAACACGACGATAACCTTTAACCGGCTCCAGTATA
>DATBXH010000775.1:0-6908 GCA_036514375.1 Bacteroidales bacterium
TTGCTCGTTAAAATGTTTGAATATTTTCAAAGTCAGGGTTTCAAACGGGTAAATCTGGGCCTTGCCCCAATGGCCGGCCTTGATAAAACAGAAACCATTGCGGAACGAACCATCAAACTAGCTTACGAAAATATAAGACAATTTGGCCATTACAAAGGACTTAGAGAGTATAAAGAAAAATTCTATCCTGAATGGGAAAATAAATACCTGGCTTACAATAACGATTATAATCTTCTTCAAATCCCCAAGGCATTAAACGACGTAACCAAGTGGGAATCTTAAAAAAACTTGAGCCAAACTTATAACTCAAAAGATCGGTCTTTAATTAGGACTATTCAATTTTTCCAACAATTCGTTCTAAAATATATCTTGTTTTCTATATCTTTAAAGTATTAAAGTACTTCCAGATGAGGAGAAAAACAATAGCCCTATTTTTCTTTCTATGCACTACTCTTTTTCCCCTAATGGCTGGAACTAAAAATGTGCTGTTACTAAATTCGTATCATAGGGGTTTGATGTGGTCTGACGATATTTTTAACGGTGTTAAACAAGTTATTGATCAACATAATAATGTCAATTTGTTCACCGAATACATGGACGCCAAACGCAACGACGATCCTGCTTACTATGAGGAGCTCTTTTCCTTATACTCTCTTAAATATAAAGATATCCCATTCGACCTTGTAATTTGTGCAGATAATAATGCACTTGATTTTGCAATTAAACACAAGGATTCCCCGCTTTTTAAAGGATTTAAGGTCTATTGCGGCGTAAATAATACAGATGATTATCAATATCTTGGTGAAGATTATCGTGGTGTTTCAGAGCGCGAATTCTTCATCGAACGGTTCCATATTATAAAAAAGATTGTACCTCAGGCAAAAACCATTTACTGTCTGCTCGATAAAACTGACTTTGGAGCCATTTTCCGTAATCGACTGGAACAAGTGATTCAACATCCTCCCATTAAGGTTAATATCAAAATAATAGACACCATAGATCTTAATGACTTATTTAGGTTTGTTTCTTCCTTAAAAGATTCGGCTGTTATAGATTATATATCGATTACCAGAGACAGATATGGAAACATTGTTAATAATGAGAAGACAGCAAGAAAAATTGCAAGGATATCTTCAGTCCCGGTATTTTCGAATGCTGATTATTTGATTAGCCAAGGTGTCGTAGCTGGTGTATACCAATTAGGTGTTGATCAGGGTAAACTTGCTGCTACAATAGGCATGAAACTTATCGAAGGCCAACCTCCAAAGAGTATTCCTGCAGTTTCCGAGGCTCCGATGAGGATTGTGGTTGATTACGGAGTACTTAAAAGATTTAACCTTCAACCCCATAATCTTCCAAAGGATGCGATGATTATCAACCAGCCGGAGAAGATATACACAAAGTACAAGTCAGAGTTTATTATCGCTTTGGTCGGGTTCATTATTCTTCTAAGTATTATTTTACAGTTACTTATCTCCATCCAAAAACAAAGATTATCAGAATTATCACTTCAACAAAGTGAACAAAAATTTAAGGATATTGCCGAATTACTCCCACAAACAATTTATGAATGTGACCTGATAGGAAACTTATCCTTCGTAAATAAGCAGGCTTTGGAGATGTTTGGATACTCGCAGGAGGATTTTAATAAAGGAGTAAATCTGAAACAACTTTTTGTACCAGAAGAATGGGGCCATATACAACAAAATATTAAAGACCTTGCAGAGGGTAAATCAGTAAAAGATAATCTTTACGTCGCTAAACGAAAGAATGGTTCCGTCTTTCCGTTCGAAGTACATTCCAATGTTTTTTATAAAGATGGTAAGTCTGCTGGTTTCAGAGGAATTGGTATTGACATGACAGCGCAAAAAAAAGTAGAACAGGAATTAATTATAGCGCGGGAAAAAGCGGAACAATCAGACAAGCTTAAATCTGCCTTCCTGTCCAATATGTCACATGAAATCCGGACTCCGTTGAATGCTATTATAGGTTTCTCAAATCTCCTGTCAGATGAAGACACATCGAATGAACAAAGGTTAGAATATAAAAAATACATTCAAAATTCGTCCGAATATTTGTTAAATCTGATCAATGACATTATAGATCATTCCAGGATTGAAGCAGGTCAATTGGAGATCGTATCCTCAGAGTTCAATCTCAACGATTTAATGAAGGAACTTTACCTGAACTTTAAATCACAACAAAAAAATAAATTTAAGGAACACATTGAACTTAAATATGAAAACCTTAACCAAACAGAGGAAATCATTGTAGAAGCCGACCCTGTCCGTATCAAGCAAGTGATTGCGAATCTTCTTGACAATGCTTTTAAATTTACAGATAATGGGAGCATACAATTTGGCTATGTCCTGCAAAAAGGTGACCATATTCTTATAACTGTTAAAGATACAGGTATTGGCATTAATGAAGAAGATAAACCACTGGTATTTAAACGCTTTTATAAACTTTGCAACGAAAAGGATAAACTATATGGAGGCTCTGGTTTGGGATTATCCATTTGTAAAAACCTGGTAAGTTTAATGAAAGGAAGTATCTGGTTTGAGTCTAAAAAAGGTGCAGGAACGCAATTTTATATAAATCTCCCGGTATGTATAAAAAAATATAAACAAATTGTAGTTAAGTCTTCAACGGAAGATGATTTATCAAATTTTAACTGGAACGGAAAGACTATCCTTGTTGCTGAAGATGAAATCTCCAACTTTGAACTGGTCAAGGCTTTTCTGAGGCATACCAATGCAACCATTATACATGCTGCAAACGGAAAGGAGGCAGTGAATTTCATCCAAACAAATCAAATAGACCTGATATTAATGGATATCCAAATGCCTGTTATGAGTGGTTATGAGGCCATTCGAATGATAAGACAGATTCAACCCAAAATCCCAATTATTGCGCAAACAGCTTATGCCATGGCTGGAGAAAAAGAAGAGATTTTACAATCCGGCAGCGATGCTTACCTTGCAAAACCCCTCGATAGATCTACACTGCTCGAAACTATCCATTCGCTTATAAACAAATAAGGATTAAAGCTGTGCTTTAACTATCATACCGAAAATGTTATTCCGGTAACTTGTATAAACTCTATTATCTTTGTAAAAAATTAAAAAATGAATAAACGAGTTAGAGTACGTTTTGCGCCAAGTCCAACAGGCCCTTTACATATTGGAGGTGTACGCACTGCCCTTTACAATTACCTTTTTGCAAAAAAAAATAACGGCGATTTTCTTCTTCGCATTGAAGATACGGACCAAGGACGATTTGTGCCGGGAGCCGAAGAATATATTATAGAATCCCTTCGCTGGTCAGGAATTATGCCTAACGAAGGAGTCGGAATTGGTGGACCTCATGCCCCTTACCGTCAAAGCGAGCGTAAAGCAGTATATCGCCAATATGCTGAAAAACTTGTTAATGAAGGTAAAGCTTATTACGCCTTCGATACGCCAGAAGAGTTGGAAAAACTGCGTAAAGAACTGGAGGAAGCTAAAGCCAGCAATACCAGTTATAGCCACCAGGTACGTGGACGAATGAAAAATTCGCTTACCCTGTCAGAAAAAGAAGTAAAACAGAAACTTGAGTCAGGTGCACCCTTTGTGATCCGCATCAAAATGCCCGAGGATGAAATAATCAAAGCTACAGACCTTGTTCGTAGCCAAATTGAGGTAAATACTGCTACACTTGATGATAAAGTTCTGTTTAAATCTGATGGACTTCCCACTTACCACTTGGCTAATGTGGTGGATGATCACCTTATGGAAATAACCCACGTTATTCGTGGCGAGGAATGGCTACCATCATTACCTCTGCATGTTTTGCTTTACAGGTACTTGGGTTGGGAGGAAACTATGCCTCAGTTCGCACATCTCCCTTTATTACTGAAACCAGATGGTAAAGGAAAGCTGAGTAAACGCGATGGCGATAAGATGGGATTCCCTGTTTTCCCATTGCAATGGAAAGACCCTTTCAGTGGCGAGATATCCTCCGGATACCGCGAATCTGGTTATTTTCCCGAAGCTTTTATTAATATGCTTGCTTTTCTGGGCTGGAATCCCGGCACTGAACAGGAAATATTTGCATTGGATGATCTGGCCGAACATTTTTCCATTCAACATGTTCATAAAGCCGGTGCCCGTTTTGACTTTGAAAAGGCCAAATGGTTCAACCATCAGTATCTGATTGGTAGAAATGATGATGAACTAGCTTACGAATTTGATAAAATACTCAAGCAGAAAGGAATAAACACTGACTTTGACTACATCTTGAAGGTAGTTTCAATAGTGAAGGATCGTGTAAACTTTGTGCACGAAATATGGCAGCAAGCGTCGTTTTTCTTTGTTGCTCCTGAAAGCTATGATCCCGAAGTCATCAAGAAAAGATGGAAAGACAATGTCCCTTCTCAAATTGGAGAAGTATCTGCTTTACTAAAAAAAATTGAGCAATTTACGGCCGAAAATTTCAAGGAAACAGTTCATCATTATGTTGAGGAAAAACAGGCGAATATGGGTAATATTATGAATAGCCTCCGGCTCTCCATAGTTGGAGGCTCATTTGGACCAGATATGGGACTGATTGCCGAACTTTTAGGGAAAGAGGAAGTACTGAACAGGATTGAGAAAGCATTAAACAAATTAGGCAGATAAAGTATCATGTATAAATTATTGTCCGTATGGTGCCTATTTTTTTTCTTTGCAGCTTCCTACGCTGTAAAAGTTGATTCTTCACAATTTGGAGGTTTTGGAAAACTAAAGATTTATTACGATACGGATAGACCTTCGAATATTGTTCTTTTTATCAGTGGAAATGATGGCTGGAACTCTGGAGTGGTAAACATGGCCAAGGCAATGACATCGCTAAATACCATGGTGGTCGGTATTGATAGCAAACGTTACGTTGCGTATCTCCAACGCTTAAATTCATCTTGTTATTACCCTGCAGCCGATTTTGAAAACCTGAGTAAGTTTATACAAAAAAAATATCGTTTGCCGAACTATATTTCTCCTGTAATTATTGGCTATTCTTCCGGTGCCACACTAGCATATGGCATTATTGCCCAGGCTCCGGAAAATACCTTTAAAGGTGCTATCGGCCTTGGATTTTGTCCTAATATTGAACTGCCAAAACCACTCTGCAAGGGAGCTGGCCTTGAAAGTATAAAACGAAAAGATAACAAAGGATATGACTTGCAGTCTTTGCATCTCAAATCACCATTTATAGTGTTGCTGGGAGAAAAAGATAAATCCTGCGACTTTGAAACAGTGAAAGAATTCGTTAATAAAACACCTAAATGTGAACTTGTTCTTTTACCCAAAGTGGGTCATGAATATTCAGTTCAAAAAAACTGGATGCCACAGTTTATGGACTCTTTCAAAAACCTTCTTAGCTATGATGAGGAGAAGAAAATAAATCTAAAACCTGCAGCTACCAAAAAAGATATTTCCAGGCCACAGGGACTGGATGAGCTTCCATTAAAGGTAATTCCTGCGAAAAATCCGGGTACTACTTCCTTAATTTTCATGATTTCGGGCGACGGAGGATGGACAGGTTTTGACCAGGAACTTGCACGTCATCTTTCAGAACAATCTTATTCTGTGGTTGGGCTTGATGCTCTCCAATATTTTTGGGCTGAAAAAACACCGGAAGAAGTGGCAAAAGATGTAGTTCCAGTGATAAACTATTATCTCAGTGAATGGGAATGCAAAGAGCTCATTCTTGCCGGTTATTCATTTGGGGCAGATATTATGCCTTTTTTAGCTAACCGGCTTTCACCGGATCTAAAAAATAAAATAAAACTGGTGGCTATGCTTTCGCCGGATGAATGGGCAGATTTTGAAATTCATATTAGCGATATGCTTAGCCTTTCCAGTAGTGAGGATGATCACAATGTGTTATTAGAACTTAAAAAATGGAAAGGTAAAACATTGGTAGTTTTCGGTACAGAAGAAACTCCAAATAAATTCGAATCCCTTCCGAAATCTCAATTTAAACAACTTGTGATTCCCGGTGGACATCACTATGGAAATAACTTTGACGCTCTGGTAAATGGAATTACTAAAACACAAACAAATTAATTTTTAAAATTCCAATTCCAACTGGTCGATTCCCAAATTGAAAGATTTACGGTGATATTCGGTAATACCATACTTTATAATAGCTTGGCGATGCGCTTTTGTAGGATACCCTTTATTTTTCCTCCAATGATAAACAGGGTGTAGATTATCCAAATCCTCCATATAATCATCCCGATAAGTTTTGGCAAGAATGGAAGCGGCAGCAATTGAATAATATAACGAATCTCCCTTAACAATAGTTTTATGAGGAATACCGGGAAATGGGATGAAATAATTACCATCGATAATCAATAATTGCGGAGAAATTCGTAGTTTACGAATAGCTTTGTGCATCGTAAAAACAGAAGCTTTCAATATATTATACTGATCTATATATTGATTATCAGAACTCTCAACAGCCCAAGAAATAGCAACACGTTCTATTTCCTCCCGAAGATTATATCGTTGTTTGGCCGTAAGTTGTTTGGAATCGGTAAGTAACGGATGTGAAAAATCTCGTGGTAACATCACTGCTGCTGCAAAAACGGGCCCTGCAAGGCATCCCCTTCCCGCTTCGTCGCAACCTGCTTCTATGAATTCGGCTTGATAATAACTTTTTAGCATCCTTCAGTCTTAATGTTATAACTAAGAATAAAGGCATTTTTCAATGGACTGCCACAATTTTTCGGCAGATAAATCCCAGCTAAATTTATGACGTTGTCTGGCACCCTTTTCTATCAGCTTATTTCTGAGATCCTCATCCACAGAAATTTTGTGCATGGCTTCTGCAATTTCATCCACATTAGCAGGGTCTACGTACAAAGCAGCATCTCCTGCAACTTC
>DATBXH010000776.1:0-4993 GCA_036514375.1 Bacteroidales bacterium
TGTCTGCAGGCTGCCGAGGCGATTAAAATAATTTCGGGACTCGGAACTATAATGAGCAAAAAGCTTATGGTTATTGATTTACTTACGCTAGATAAAAAGGAGTTCATTATTAACCAAAGAGACTCATCAAAAAGAACTGAAAGAATAACAAATGAAACGAATTATAATTCAATAACTATGGTTGGAGAGATTAATGCATCTGATTTAAAACATCGCTTGGATAATTCACCGGAAACCCTTTTTCTACTTGATGTAAGGGAACCTTCGGAATTTGAATATTTTAATATTGGAGGTACTTTAATTCCGCTAAACAAATTGCCTGATCGGTTACACGAAATTCCTGACAACAAAGATATTATTGTTATTTGTAAAAGCGGAGTAAGAAGTTTTAAAGCGGCCCGGTATATTTCAGAAAGTCGAAAAGATGTGAATATACTCAACCTGAAAGGAGGACTAATGGCTTGGCTTTCAGAAACAGATGTCCCAAAGTTCTAACAAATCCCATTTCTCAATTTACCACACTGTGAGTTATTGTCTGTATATTTGCCAGGCAATCATTTTCCGGTTTCCATGGAAGATCAACGTATTCAAAAACAGCGAAAGATTATCCATATTGATATGGATGCATTTTATGCCTCCATTGAGCAACGTGATCATCCCGAGTACAGAGGTAAACCAGTTATAGTTGGCGGTCTGCCCGAAGGAAGAGGAGGTGTTGTTGCAACAGCAAGTTACGAAGCCAGAAAATTTGGTATTCGTTCAGCAATACCATCAAAAAAAGCGTTACAACTCTGTCCTGATGCCATCTTTCTTCGTCCCAGGTTTGATGTTTATAAAGACGTTTCGCGAAAAATGCGCGAAATATTTGCCCGTTACACTGATCTGATCGAGCCACTTTCCCTTGATGAAGCTTACCTGGACGTTACAGAAGACAAGCAAAATATTGGTTCCGCTATCGAAATTGCAAAGCAGATAAAACTGGCGATCAAAAACGAATTACATTTAACAGCTTCAGCGGGAGTTTCCGTAAACAAATTTGTAGCAAAAATAGCATCAGATCTCAAGAAGCCGGATGGGTTAACATTTATTGGACCTTCAAAAATTGCGTCCTTTATGGAAAAACTTCCGGTAGAAAAATTCTTTGGCGTCGGAAAAGTAACTGCGGCTAAAATGAAAGAAATGGGATTGCTCACCGGCGCTGATCTGAAGAAACTGTCAGAACAGGAACTGGCTCTGCATTTCGGAAAAGCAGGACATTTTTATTATAATATCGTCAGAGGCATCGATGAAAGGCTGGTAGAGCCGCACCGTGAAATAAAATCAGTTGGCGCAGAAGATACTTTTCCTTATGATTTGACCACGCTTGAAGAAATGAGCGAAGAACTGGACAGAATTGCCCGTATCGTATGTGAACGCTTAAAGAGATATAGGCTGGAGGGCAGAACTGTTACTTTAAAGATAAAGTACAGCGATTTTAAACAAATTACCCGTAATCATTCATTCCCCCAACCGGTAGGAGATCTAAACACCATCCTTGAAACTGCAATTCAACTACTGACTTCCACTGAACCGGAAGGAAAAAAGATAAGACTGTTAGGGATAACTGTGTCTAATTTTGGAGAAATACTACCGGCATTAAAAAAACAAGAAGATCCCTACCAATTAAGACTTTTTCCTTAGATCCGTTAGTGATTTATTATTTCTGTAAGGCGCTTATCTAATTCTTCCGGGTTTATTTCACTGACTGCATTTGAGTAGTTTTATGTTCATGATTTACTGAACAATTACACTCATTATTGACACCCCATTCAAAAGTTCCGTCAGTAAAATATTCCTTTTTCCAGATGGGTACTTCCTTCTTAACCAGGTCTATGATATATCTATTTGCCTCATAAGCCTCAGCCCGATGTACCGAAGCAGTTATAACAAGTACTGCACAATCCGCAATTTCCAAACGACCAAGACGATGTATACATAATGCATCGTTAAGATTCCAGTTATTGATAGCGTTTTGAACAATTTCTATGATCTTCTTTCGCGCCATGGCCTCGTATGCCTCGTATTCAAGAAAACATACTTCTCGTCCGTTATTGATATTCCTGACTTCTCCACTAAACAGAACAAGACCACCAGTAAGTGACGACCTGAGCAAAGCCAGTGAAGCAGCAATATCAATTGGCTTATATGTTAAAATATCAATATTGATCATAGGAAACATTTTCATCCCCCGCTAAAAGGAGGTAAAATGGCTACTTCATCTGGTTCAAAAAGAAGAAAATCTTCGTCCACTAGTGTTGAATTAACAGCAAGCTGGCACAATTCCAAAACCTCTGTAACTTCGGGAATTTTTTCCTTCAATTGAAATAACAACTCTCTTAATGTTGTTCCCCTCTGAATCGGTAACGTTATCTGGCTGCCGAAATATGTCTTCAGCAACCCAAAAAATAAGATCTTTATGTTAATGGTGTTCATATTATCCTCCAATTGATTGCATGGTATGCCTGTTACCAGCAAAATGTGATTGCTGTTTATGAGAAATGGCATGCTTCAATGCTGTTTTGAGCTTATACTTACTGGTTTCCGGTGACACCTGAATGGGTATGAGGCTACTTAAACATCCGTAGATATTTCCGTAGCTGTCGAGACGTAAACGGTTACAATCGCCGCAAAAGGGACTTGAATCGTTTGCTATAATACCAAATGCCTTTCTGCCATTAATACTCCAATAACCTGAAGTCGATCCATTTTCCCGTGGTAATGATTCAGCATGATACCGCGAACCAATCACTTCTAATATCCTGGTGCTCGAAAAAAATAATGTCTCATGTTTGTTTTGCATAGGACCCATCGCCATTAACTCCAAAAACCGAATAATTATTCCTTTGTTCAAGGCAAATTCCAATAATGGCAATATTTCTTCGTGATTTTGTCCGGACACAATCACCGTATTCAGTTTCACCACTAAACCGGCATCCATGGCTGCATCAATAGATCTCAGAACCCTTGAGAGACCAGAATGGCGACTCATTTGAGAGAACGTTTTTTCCGTCAGAGCATCAATAGATATATTCACGGATTTCAATCCGGCTTCTGCCAAATCTTTGACCCTGCTATGAAGCAGATGGCCGTTGGTAGTCATACCTATATTGGTGATGCCGGCCTGATATATGCCGGCCACAAAAGATTTAATCCGTGGATGAAGCAATGGTTCGCCACCTGTAAGTCGCACTGCATCAAGACTGAGTTCATCGTGTAGTTTACGGATAATCTTCAGGAGATCATCCGTGGAAAGTATTGGGCGGGAAGATGTAACTCCTGAAGAAGATTGCTGCTGTGAATGGTCATCACTGCCATACGAACAATAGGAACAGGCGTAATTACACTCATGAGTCAGGCTGACACGCAATTTTTTAAAAGTCCTTCCAGATGCATCGGTAATCATACGATTGCTTCTTTAAGTAACATACTCATCATCACAGCTCTGAAATCTTTCTTTGGGGCATCGCACAATGGGCACCTGTAAGTTTCCGGCACAAGAGCAAATGGTGTGTTTACGGGAATTCCCCTTAATATATCACCTGTCTTTTCACTATAAATACTAAAACAATGCGGACATTGGAAAACCATCTCTTCGTTTCTCTTTTCAATCTTTGAAGGGCTGCTGTGCTTCTCCCTTATTTCATAAAGTTGGGCATAAAACTTCCGGGTAAGACCCTGAAGCACTTCAGGCAGATGATAGCGTGGCACCTGTGGCATATATTCCTCGTACTCGCATGTGTTTGCATTAAAATGCTTCGCGTGTAGTAAGCGGTATCTTACGAATAGATCAAGCCAGTTGAATAAACGAATACCTGGAATCCTCTCTATCAGGATGGCACAAAATGCTGGTTCCTGTTTGGTCCTGACACCAAAAGTAAGCCCATGAACACAAACATCTACCTTATTGAATTCTTTTACAACGAAATGTTTTAACTTTAATGCCCTCTTATCCTGCAAAGGAAGATGCCAGTTCAATTCCAACGATGAGTGACGCATGTTGATTCCAAAACGACCCAATAATCTGTGCCATTGAACCAGATCTTTTTCCCGAAGTTCTTTGATTAAAATTGATTTCCAGGGTGTAATGCAAATTTTTGATATTCCGGTCCGCAAACATAACTGGCAGAGTTCTTCAAGAAAAGATACATCGTAACAATTATTACGCCAGTAAAAACCAGCCCAGTAATTCTGCGAGTTGTACATTTTACCAAACCCTTCATAATCCTGTGGAGGTGCCAGTTCTAGCTGGAGATCGGTTTCCACATTTCGCCAGTTATAATCCAGTTTGCTTTGTATATTTGCAAAAAGCTCTGATAATTTAATGCTCTCTACCAGATTCCAGTTCTCCTGCAAGATATCCGAGAGCCTTCCAATATCGTTACAAAACACCAGTACAGGCCATCGTTCCGGACGCCGGTTTTCATCCCGCCGGATGTACAGATACCAGTAATCTTTTAAAGATGAAGCGATAAAGTTTAATTGTCCGTAAAACAATGGCACCAGACTTTGTTTAGGATCAGTGATATTTATCCGCAGTGTTGGTTGAAACGTGAAATGCTCCAAAATATTCAAATAATTTCCGGAAGAAAGCCATGCAGTGGAAGCCGTCATATCGGAAGCTGCATAAGATGACACTATATTTTGTGCTCTGGAATCCTTCCGCCCGTAAATAATATAATCAGTATGTATTGATTCAAACCCTCTTTTAACGGTATCCATATTCCTCCCATCAACCTGGAACAGCATATCCTGACGTGAACCAAAATGAACATGTTTATAGCCAGTAGTTCTTACAATTGCCAGAATTTGCAACATATCCGAAGGAGTTAAAATACCTCCCTTGGCCAAAACTCTTACCATTTGTCTTGATTTCCAGATCATACCGTCTGTGGTTTAACATTATTATGAAGAATTGCTTTCACTTCTGGTCGGCAACTACCACATACAGTTCCGG
>DATBXH010000777.1:0-3221 GCA_036514375.1 Bacteroidales bacterium
ATCATAATAGTTTGGAGTTACTATCTCTTCTCCGTCAATCATGGAATTGACATTGGGATGGAGTTTTAAGGCTAATGAAACCGCCTTGGTAAAAAACGACATAAATCCGATTTTGAACCCATATTTAGCTTCAAACTGTGATTGGTATTTCTTCCGAAGGTCCATCACTGTACTCATGTCAACTTCGTTAAACGTTGTAAGCATTGCTGTTTGGTTTTTAACGGCAACCAAACGTTCGCTTAACTTTTTTCGAAGGGGTGACATTTTTTTACGATCTTCATCTCGATGTTTTTCAATTTGAAGAGTGCTAATGCCTTGATTTTTTAATTCGATTACGGCTTCTACCTCGTTCTTACTGATACGGTTTAAGCCGTTTAATATATCATTAGAAGTAAGGCCATGCTCTTCCATGATTTTTTGCGCAATTGGCGAAATTTTGACAGCCTTGATTTTTTCACTTGTGGTTATCGGTTTCTCAACACTAGCGGTCTGAACTGTCAAGTTTTCGTTTTTTGCCTTTATTTCAGGTGGCTTTACAGTTGTTGTCTGAGGTTTGCCATTGGTAGGTCTTGCAACGGTGGTATCAATAGTGCAGGCAACAGCGCCTATTTTAACAGTTTCACCTGATTGAATCATCATTTTAATTTGTCCATTATCAGGAGCTATTAAAGGTAACGTGGCTTTGTCCGATTCTATTTCAGCCAATTCCTGGTCCTTTTCCACATAATCACCATCTTTCACAAGCCAGGTTGATAATTGAGCTTCAGTAATTGATTCGCCCGGGCTTGGTATCTTAATTTCGAGAATCATGAAAATTGAGGTTTAAAGTTTACGGTTTAAAATTTAATGTCAAAAATCCATAGATGGTTTATTTGTCATCAACATCTCATGTTTTAATAATTTCAATATCGTTATATTAATGATATTTATTTGTCATGCGTCACTGTTTCTATATTTAAATCGCTTGTACGGAAATGGTCACACTCCATACCGCAATAACGATTGGCTCTTTCGCAGTCGCATTGATGAAAAACTTTGTCCAGAATCTTCTTTTGTCGAAGTTTATGAATCTCTACCAGACCTGCCGCAGGGCTGGCGCTGGCAGAGCGACAAATTGGAAGAAATTCGCCATTTTTATAAATACGATTTACAAATGACCAGGCTCCCATATTCTCTGGTTCCTCCTGTGCCCAAACAAAGCGTTCTGAATGATGATATTGCTTTAAAACCTGATCAATCTGTTCAGCAGGGAAAGGATAAAGTTGTTCTATCCTGATAATTGCCGTATCAAAGGATTTCAGTTCGGCTCTTCGTTCTGTTAATTCATAATAAAGCTTCCCATAGCAAAAGACTACTTGTTTTACATCATCCGGCTTAACATCCGGATCATCGATAACCTCCATGAAATGTCCTTTGGCCATATCGTCCATTGTTGATGTGCATTTAGGATGGCGTAGCAAACTTTTGGGCGTAAACACAATTAATGGAAGACGAAAATCCCTTCGCATTTGTCTTCGTAGCAAATGGAAAAGGTTGGCGGGTGTAGTGGGTATAACAACCTGTATATTATTATTGGCACAAAGTTCCAGGAATCTTTCAATACGAGCACTGGAATGTTCTGGTCCCTGTCCTTCGTAACCATGTGGAAGATAAAGTGTGAGGCCGTTCATCAGACCCCATTTTTCTTCTGCTGAGCTGATGTACTGGTCGATAATTACCTGGGCCACATTATGGAAATCACCAAACTGAGCTTCCCAAATGGTAAGACCTTTGGGCATGGCTGTTGCATATCCATATTCAAATCCCAAGACTCCATATTCACTTAAAGGAGAATTAAAGACATGAAAAGGAGCCTTTTTGTCTTCGATACTTTTTAATGGAATATATTTTTCGTCCGAATCCTCTACAACAAAGGCAGCGTGTCTATGGGCAAAAGTTCCACGTTCTGAGTCCTGTCCACTTAGTCTTACGGGAAAACCTTCAAGCATTAACGAGCCATAGGCAAGTAACTCACCAAGTGCCCAATCCAAACGATTTTGAGCTATCATTTCTTTCCGTTCATCCACTATTTTATGGACTTTACTAAAGAATTTTTTATCATGAGGGAGGGTGTTTATTTTTTCTGCGATTTTCAAGAGTTTATCCTTTGGAACCTTAGTATCTACTTGGGTAAATACATCTCCATTTTTGGCGTATCGAAAACCTTTCCATTCGTCTTTCAGAAATTGCCTGATCTTTATTTTCAGTGTCTGTTTTGAAACAGCAAGCTTCTCATCGAGCATGTCATCAAATTCTTTTTCCAGCTTTTTGGGCTCATCAGGTTTAAAGATACCTTGTTCTATAAGTTTTGAACTGTAAATATCCCGCGGATTAGGGTGTTGACTGATCGCTTTATAAAGTAAGGGCTGGGTAAAGCGTGGCTCATCTCCTTCGTTATGTCCGTACTTCCGATAGCAAAGGATATCAATAAATACATCACGATGAAAAACCTGCCTGAATTCCATCGCAAGCTTAACAGTGTAAGCAAGAGCTTCTACATCATCGCCATTGACATGGAAAACAGGAGATAGTGTAACTTTTGCGATATCAGTACAATAGGTGCTCGATCGAGCGTCCAGGTAATTGGTAGTAAACCCGACCTGGTTGTTGATGACTATGTGGATAGTACCCCCAGTCTTATATCCGTCGAGTTGCGACATTTGAAGAGTTTCGTATACAACGCCCTGTGTAGCAACGGCGGCATCCCCATGAATGACAATGGCAGCTAGTTTATCGAAACTACGATCATAATTCTTTCTTATTTTAGCCCTTGCAATACCCTGAACAACTGGTCCCACAGTCTCAAGATGCGAAGGGTTGGGCACCAGATTGAGCCTTACATTTTTACCTTTGTCTGTACAAATAATGTTGTCATAGCCCAGATGGTATTTAACATCACCAATAGCGACTTCTTCGTCATAATCAATGGCTGCAAATTCCCTAAAGACATCTTCATATGGTTTTTTAAGAATATTAGTTAGCACATTTAAACGTCCGCGATGTGCCATGCCTATTACGAATTCTTCAATGCCGAGCTCTGAACCTTTCTCAATGACAGCATCGAGTGCCGGGATCGTTGTTTCTGCTCCTTCGAGTGAAAATCGTTTTTGGCCAACAAATTTTTTATGTATAAATTGCTCAAAACCAACAGCTAACTTTAAATGGTTATAAAAATCTATTTT
>DATBXH010000778.1:0-5109 GCA_036514375.1 Bacteroidales bacterium
CGGTCGTTGGGGAAGCGGTATAGAAATTCCAGCCAAGGACCAGGATTTTTATGCGCTTAAAAATGTTCCACACGGTCAGATGCGCGAAAATCAGTACTTTTCAAAAAACTCTAACAGTGTACGCCGCGTTTACATTTATACTCCGCCCGATTACGATAAAAATCCCACGAAACTTTATCCTGTATTGTATTTGCAACATGGTATGGGTGAAAACGAAACAGGATGGGGAAACCAGGGACACGCAAACTTGATTATGGACAATCTGATTGCCGAAGGAAAAGCCGTACCCTTCATCATTGTTATGGAAAACAGCAGCGTTAAGTTCCCCGCCGGTTTTAGGCCTGGATCAAGACCTCAGGGACAGGGAGCTCATAATCAGACTCCTTCTGGCAATGCAAACACGCCGGGTAACGGCCCCAGAAATCAAATGGGTTTTGACTTTGCGACCCAATTCGAACGGATCCTCATTGACGACCTGATACCTTATATTGAATCTAATTTCCGCGTCATTGCAGATCAACAACACCGTGCCATGGCCGGTCTTTCCATGGGAGGCATGCAAACCCGCCTCATTACCCTTGCGAACTTGGACAAGTTCTCTCAAATAGGCATTTTTAGTGGTGGTAGCATCAGTATGGAGGATGTTGACAATGCTCCCGGTTTCAAGGAAAAAGTAAAACTGGTATTCGTAAGTTTTGGCGGACGAGAACTCGAAAACCGCAGACCTGGCGGTCCGTTTGGTGGCGATCCAAAAGCAAATACCGATGCACTCAAAGAGGCAGGGATTAACAGTCATTTTTATGTCTCACCCCAAACTGCCCACGAGTGGCAAAGCTGGCGTCGCAGCTTGCGTGAATTTGCTTCACTTTTATTTAAAAATTAAAGAGAAAATATTATGAAAAAATATTTATTCATTTTAGTCTTAATATTGGCTTTTTCATGTTTAATGAGCCTGGCTCAAACCAGCCAACCGGCAGTCATCGAAGATTTTAAACCTTCTACATTAAACCAACCAGGCAAAGAATACCCACAGGTAAACTCACAAGGATATGCCCGTTTTCGTATAGATGCACCTCAGGCCCAAAGCGTAACTGTAAGTCTTGGATTAGGTGGCCGTGGTGGTACAAAACTCTCCAAAGCTGAGGACGGTTCCTGGATTGGGACTACGGAAGGCCCTATGGACGAAGGGTTCCACTATTATCACCTCACTGTTGACGGTGGAACCTTTAACGACCCAGGAGCCTTAAATTTTTATGGATCTGTACGGTGGGAAAGTGGCATAGAAATCCCTGCGCATGATCAAGATTTCTATGCCCTAAAGAATGTACCTCACGGTAATGTGCAGCAAATACTCTTTCCTTCGAAAAGTACAAGTACATCGCGCAGGGCATTTGTTTATACCCCTCCAAGTTATTACAAGGATAAGAAAACACCCTACCCTGTATTGTATCTGCAACACGGCTGGGGTGAAGACGAAACCGCATGGAGCAACCAGGGTCATGCAAACTTGATTATGGACAACCTGATTGCCGAAGGAAAGATCAAACCCTTCATTATTGTAATGACCTACGGAATGACTAACGAAGTCAAATTTGGTAAAATTAGGGAATTCGACATTTTACCATTTCAGACAGTGCTAGTCGACGAATTAATTCCATATGTAGATGCCAACTTTCGTACAGTTGCCGACCAGCCACACCGAGCCATGGCCGGTTTATCGATGGGCGGTATGGAAACACATATGATTACGATCAACAAACCTGAGGTTTTTTCATATTATGCCCTCCTCAGTGGTGGTGTTTACAAACCCGAAGAGATTAAGGATAAATCCAAGGTCAAGCTTATTTTCTTAAGTTGTGGAAGCAAAGAAAATCCCGACGCCGTTAAAAAATCGGCAGAAGCACTCAATGCAGCAGGTTTCAAGGCTGTTTCGTATGTTTCCGACAATACTGCCCATGAATTCCTGACATGGAGACGCAGTTTGTATCAATTAGCTCAGCTTCTGTTTAAATGAGCTATTAAGGAGGTATTATTTACTTTAAATTAAATGTCAATAATTTGAATACTGCCTAATGGATTTTAAGCATATATTTATTTCTGCGTTAATCGCATATGCAGGTGTGTTCTGTTTGGTTCAAATTCCAACAGCTTAGGTTGTCGAGGATTTCAGGTCATCGTCGATTAATCAACTTGGGAAACTTTCCCACAATGGTTAACTTGGAGAAGAGATCTGTACCGGTTTGATGCTTTGTTTTTTAAAAATAATAAAATTTTTATTAATGAATACAAAACACTTTCATAATTATTTCATAACATTAGGGTTGTGTTATTTTTTAACGGCACAAACCGTTATATCGCAACAAAACCGTTTTATCATGTGGTATCAGAAACCAGCTAAACAATGGGTTGAAGCGCTTCCTATTGGAAACGGACGTTTAGGGGCTATGGTTTATGGTGATCCTTCTAACGAAGTTATTCAACTGAACGAAAATACGGTGTGGGCTGGTTCGCCAAACCGCAACGATAATTCCAATGCGAAAGAAGCATTACCTGAGGTACGAAGGCTAATTTTTGAAGGTAAATACAAAGAAGCTCAGGACCTTGTTAACAAAAGCTTTATAAGCAAAACCTCACAAGGGATGTCTTACCAGACCGTTGGTAACCTTAAGCTTTTCTTCCCTGGACATAAAGACTACACAAATTATTATCGCGAACTTAATTTGGAAAATGCTGTTGTATCAACTCGTTACAGTCAAAATAGTGTTAATTTCACTACCAAGGTTTTCTCGTCGTTCCCCGATCAGGTGATTATTGTCAGAGTTTCGGCCGATAAATCTGGTTCTGTGCGCTTTTCGGCGGCCATGGACAGGCTAATCGAAAAGGGCAAATCCCGAACCTGGAAGGTAAAATCAAATGGTGACAATGAACTTACGTTGTCCGGTATCACTAGCGACCAGGAAACGGTGAAAGGCGGCGTGCAGTTCGAAGCCAAAGTGAAGATTATTACAAAAGGCGGCTCAGTGTCCGCTACTGATTCAACTTTGGATATAGAAAATGCAGACGTTGCTACAATTTATATATCCATAGCAACTAATTTTAAGAATTACAACGATATTAGTGCCAATACTGACGAGAGGGTAAACGCTTATCTTCAAAATGCCTTGAAAAAGAATTACGATCAGGCTTTGGAAGACCATATATCAGATTACCAAACCTATTTTAAGAGAGTTAATTTGGATCTGGGTGTAACCGATGCGGCTAAAAACCCTACTAATGTTCGTCTTGAACAATTTGCAAAAGGCAACGACCCACAATTTGTGGCATTATATTTCCAGTTTGGACGCTATTTATTAATATCTTCATCACGACCTGGCGGTCAACCTGCTAATCTTCAGGGGATATGGAATGATCAGTTATTTCCCGCCTGGGACAGCAAATATACTGTGAATATTAACACTGAAATGAATTATTGGCCATCGGAGCCAACAAACCTAACTGAAATGAATGAACCTTTGGTGAAGATGGTGAAAGAACTCTCCCAAAGCGGGCAAAAAACAGCTAAGGATATGTATGGTGCTCAGGGGTGGGTACTTCATCACAATACCGACCTTTGGCGCATTAATGGTCCTGTAGACGGTTCATTCTGGGGACAATGGCCTATGGGTGGGGCATGGCTTTCACAGCATCTGTTTTACAAATACGAATATAGCGGTGACAAGAAATATCTTAAGTCTGTATATCCTGTATTGAAGGGAGCTTCACAATTTTTCCTTGATTTCCTGGTAGAAGAACCGGAACACAAATGGCTGGTGGTTTGTCCTTCTGTTTCCCCGGAAAACTCCCCAATGGTTCACCCGGAGTCCTCCATATCAGCTGGTACAACCATGGATAACCAGTTGGTTTTTGACCTGTTTAACATTACTATAAAATCTGCTGAAATTCTAAATACAGACAGTGAGTTGATTGCCAAAATCAAAGAAGCTATGAAACGCCTTGCACCCATGCAAATAGGTAATTGGGGACAATTGCAGGAATGGATGTACGATTGGGATAATCCCAAAGACAACCACCGACATGTATCGCATTTATATGGGCTGTTCCCGTCCAACCAGATTTCGCCTTATAGAACCCCTGAATTATTCGATGCAGCTAAAACCTCACTCATAGCGCGCGGCGATGAATCTACCGGCTGGTCGATGGGGTGGAAAGTGAACCTGTGGGCACGCCTTCTTGATGGTGATCATGCATATAAACTTATTACCGATCAGTTAACACCTTCAATCCAGCCAGACGGAAGGCAAAAGGGGGGTACATATCCTAATCTTTTTGATGCCCATCCGCCTTTTCAAGTTGATGGCAATTTTGGTTGTACATCAGGCATTGCGGAAATGTTACTGCAAAGTCAGGATGGAGTCATTCACCTGTTACCTGCCTTACCTTCTGCATGGAAAGACGGAAGCGTAAAGGGGCTGAGGGCACGAGGTGGTTTCAATGTGGATATTGCCTGGGAAAATGGCATACTGTCCAAAGCTGTTATTAAAGCTAACCTTGATGGAAATTGCCGTATCCGTTCCTATGTTCCTTTAAAAGCCAAGGGTTTAAAGGAAGCAAAAGGGGTAAATCCCAATCCTTTTTACGCCACACCAGTGATAAAAGCACCATTGATCCATTCGACTTTGGTCCAAAATATTGCACTAAAAAAGGTTTACGAATACGACCTAGCAATGAGAAAGGGTGAAACAATAGAGATTAACAAACTTTAAAGTAGAAAAGCAAATATGAAGTTTATTTTCTTAACCGGATTTATTTCATTCCTTTCATTGGTATCTTCCGCTCAAAAAGTAATAGTTATTTCACCCAACCAGAAGGTAATCATAATGCTTTTTAATAAGCAAAATATGGATAATGGGGAATGGTATTTGAAAGTTAACTATGCTAACAATGGTAAGGAAACTGAAATTCTTCCTGAAATCGACCTTGGGCTGGTGCGAAGTGATCAGGATTTCTCCAAAAACCTGAAATTTATAAAAGCTGGGAAGTCAATATTTGTAAAGGAACAATACACGACATTACACGGGAAACGCTATCAATGCAGCAATTCAGCCAACG
>DATBXH010000779.1:0-4839 GCA_036514375.1 Bacteroidales bacterium
CAATATCATTCGTTTCGCCCCGCCATTGGTCATCACGGAAAAACAATTGAAGGAAAGCATAAAAATCATAAAGGACACCATAAAGGAGTTTGAATAAATTGGAAGGTCACGGATTGCAAATCCGCGCCAGCATAATAGTCACGGATTGCAAATCCGTGACTTTATTTTTTCTGCAACCAAATCCGTCTCCTTGCATTATTGATGTATTATTATTTTTTGCATGGTGACTGAGTCAGAACTGATTCGTAAGATTAAAGACAATCCCGCCGAATTTTCGGCTATCTTTAATCTTTATTACAAACCGATATTCGGATATATCCTCCGCCGCACCGGTAATTTTGACGATACGGCTGACATTGCGGCGGAGACTTTCATCAGGGCTTTCATTCATATCAAAAAATTCTCGTATCGGGGCGTTTCCTTTAAGGTATGGCTGTATCGTATTGCAACCAACGAGGTGAACATGTTTTTCCGTCACCAAAAGAAACAGCAGTCTGTGTTCGACAGGGTCGATTTTACGGATAAGACCTTATTTAATCATTATTTGCAGCAGGATAGGGAAGAACTGGAAGCTGAGCTCCAACAACACAGCCAGTTCCTGGAAGTTCTTAACGCATTGAAAACTTTACCCGAAAAGTATCAGAACGTCATTTCGCTGCGGTACTTCGAAGGCAAGGATAACAAAGAAATTGCCATGATTCTGAATATGAAC
This sequence comes from Bacteroidales bacterium, assembly GCA_036514375.1. GTDB lineage: Bacteria > Bacteroidota > Bacteroidia > Bacteroidales > JAAUTT01 > JAAUTT01. The sequence goes on from DATBXH010000779.1 coordinate 713, forward strand.
GAAGGTACGTTGAAATCTCTTCTTTCCAGAGGCGTGGAAATGCTTCGCAAAAAGTGCAACCAAATTTAACCTTTTGCATTATTGAAATTGAAAATGGAAAATTTTGAAGAAAAATTGGCAAACATGCCGAAACCCGAAATTTCGGACTTAAAACATCAGGATATGTTAGCAAATGCATTGGTGACAGCCAGGGATAAATCGGTTTTAAGCGGGTGGTGGCTTAGCGTTCCGCTTTATATGCTTGCAGCGTTACTCATGAAAACTGTTTTTGTACCGAACACCACTTTGATCTCCCTTATTCACGAACTAACCAGGACTCAGAAATATTCTTCGTTATTTTTCTTTGTCTTGGTTCCTGTGGTATTCATTGTTCTGAATTTTATGGCCGTTAAACGCATTCATTATTTGTCGGGCAACCCGCAAACCATGAAGCTGCTGCAAATGGTCTGGTTTAACCTTTTAATTATCGTTGTATCTCTGCTGCTCCTTATTATTTACTCACTTTAAAACATCATGCCATGAAACTTCCCTGGTTCAAACGCGCCGGAATATTTTTCCTTCCTTCGGCATTTATCGGCTGGATCATCCTGCTTGCAGGACTGGTTTATGCAGTGTATGTTTTCCGAAGCATCGACAGCACTTCCCATTCCGCCAGCGATACACTCATCAATTTTGTTTTCCGTCTCCTCGTCATCGGCGCCGTTTACAGTTTGATCGGTTTTCTGACGAGCCGGAAAATGAGGACGTAAATTAAAAATAAATACCACTTTTTAATCCAAGTCTGTTATTTCTTATCTCATAATGTGTGGCTAAGTATTCATAGAATATTGAAAAGAAAACTCTTTTTTGCGTAGAAAGAAAAGGAAATTCAACTCCGATTTCACCAACTCCTCCAAAAAGCAGTCTGTCTTTCTCTAGTTCATTGTTAAACCCGCTTCTGTTAAATGATTGAATATTGCTGTTAGTGGACTGATTACCACTTAACGTTCCTTTATCCACCAGGAATAGACCCAAAGGTATTCCTAATGAAGCAAAAGGTGAAACTTTTCCAAAATTCAATTTATGTTTCAGCGATAAAGTTGTTCTGATTAATGAATATTTGTAGGTAATTTTAGCATGGGAATAACTAAAAAAGTTTGAAACGTCAAGGTTCGATTGTTGAAAGTTTACTGCATTATATCCAATTGATAATTGAAGAAAGTATCGCTTGTCCTCATCTAAATTCATTTGGACAAACATATTAAGTAAGTACTGGTAAGTAGACCGGGCACTGAAAAAGAGATAGCCATTATAATAAAAGTTTAATTTTCCAAAACCATAAGAAAAATCTACGCCCAGTTTAACTTCATTCTTGGAAAATGACTTTTCATAAATAATGCACTTTTCATCTTTACAAACATATTCGTGATAGTCCTTGGATAATCGAATCAAAGATTTCTTATCTAATTCGGCAGCATCTACCTTTCTGAAAACTGAAGGACAATCGCTGAAATAATACTTCAAGATCCCTTTATATCGGTTTGTTTCTTTATAACCTGTATTTCCATTTTCATCTTCCACCAATACTTCTTTATTATCAATTTCCACAAGCTTACCGTTTTTCTCAATGTAATAATGAACCTCGCTTCCCTGTTCACTATAATAAATGGTTGCTTTACCGGAAATCAGGCATTCTAAAAAAAGAGTTTTTTCTCCATCCTCAGTGGTGATTTTTTTACTAACATAATATTTGCTATCCGTAAACCTATATGCAATAAGATCGTTGGGGAAGTATTCAGTTGCAGTTCCTGCAGAATCCTTTTTAAAATAGCAATGCTTACCATTGGAAACATTACCAATAAAATTGATCCATCCTTCTTCCTTATCACCACCATTTTTTATGATGTAACCCGGACGATAATCAGACTGTGCAGAAACAGAAATGTTAATCACAAGAATCAATAAGTAAACTAAATATCTCATACTAAACGTAAATGTTAATCAATTCATTTAAATGGATTTGGATTTCATTTTTGATGCCCAAATAATCTTCAGCCCGTCACTAGTTGCTATACCGACAGCCATATACTGGCTTTTTTGTGGTAAAAAATGCAGTTTGAAAATAGCGTTTGGCAAATGATACGAATATTTGAGAACATAGTTATCTAAAACAATCTCGCCACGTAAGTCAGCGTAAGCAATTATTCGCGGATCCATAATATCCATGGACATAATCCACGGTTTATTTAAATTACTACGAACGTTATCGCCTTTTCCCAATTTATTATTCTTTATGTTACAGCAGATAACCTTTCCATCATCACCACAGGAGTAGAGACGTTGTCCATCTTTCGTAAAAACGAGTTCTCTTACAAAGTCCGAGTGACTCTTTTTCTGATCGTAAATGGTAAACGAGTTGGTATTCCATAGCTGAACAATTCCCTTTGGACCTGAAGCTGCCAGTAGATCAGAACTGTCGAGCAGTGCTAAACCGGTAACCTCGGTTAGGTTGGTTTCTTTCCTGATTATAACTTCGCCGGTGAAACTATTGATAGAAAGTAATTCGCCATTGCGTAATCCGGCTACAATTGAACTTCCATTATCATTGAATAATACCTTATTTGCAATGCTGTTAATTTTTATCTTTTTTAATAATGTAAAGTTCGACAGGTTCCAAATAGCAATAATGCTATCTAAAGAAGAGGCTACCAAAAATGAAGAATCTTTTGTGATATCAAGCGAGTTAATCGTATTGTCCGGACCATCTTCTAAACTTCCGATCTGTACTTTTTTATAAATATCCCAGATGTTTACCGATTTTCCACTCGCTACGTAGGCTAATGAACCTTGCGGTGAAAAACGAAAATCATATACATCACCTTGCCCTAATAATATTGTTTCCCGTGATTGAGCATTAATCAGCTTAGGAAATAAAATAAAAAGCAACAGAAAATATTTTTGCATGATTTAACTGTTTTTGATAAAGAACCATTTGTTTCTTGAATGGTCAAAAATATAGCCCAGAGTGATGGAAGGTATTAATACATACTTGTCCGGGTAGAAATCATTTTTAGTCAGCATAAAAGTTAATCCCGGTCTAATACTAAATCGTGTTTTTTCGTTAATAAATCTGGACCATTCCAAGGCAACATATATGCCGGGTAAAATCTGACTTAATTGCGAAATACTTTCTCTTTTCTGAAAACTTAGTAAGATCGGCTTATTATTGATAGTTCCTTCGGAATATAAATTATAAACCGTATCCGGATTTGTGAACTTGACATAAGAAATAAAAGGAACTACCTGTATTCTGCATATTTTATTTGTGGAAGTAAATCTTTTGACGTTAAAATGGAACGAAAGCCCAAAATCAAAGGTGTTTAAAGAAGAATTTGCAAATTGGTTCGATATTTCTTTTGCCTTCCAACCTAAGTACTTATTCCACCTGGTTAAAATTCCATAACCCCAGTTACCTGAAGATTTAAATGTAAATTCCAATCCGGCATTTATAGCGGCATGATTGTTGGAAAAAAGGGCAGCATTTGAAAAATTATTTTTGGGATAATTTGTTTTCCCCATCGGAAGCCCTAGTCCGCCTGATATCGAAAAAGCTTTAATTGTCTGGCTCCTTGAATTAATAATTCCGACAAAAAATAAAGCTGTTAAAAGTATAATCCTCAGTTTCATGTTGCTGGATTAATATATTTTACAGGAAAGAACTCCATATGAATAAGTATAGGAATAACCACGATATTCATCGTCCCCTCCTATATCGTATCTTTTCGAAATGCCATTATCAGTGATAGTTATATTATATTTGCCCAGAAAGTCAAACCTGATTGAATACATTAAATCATCGGATGAAACATTAAAATCATAATCATAACAATTCAGTGTGATGGTAGAGACTGGATATGGAATGAACGTTTTTCTAAATTTATATATAAACCGACCTATGGGTTGATCAATAAAATCTGTATATCCGGTGGAGAAAAAATTGTCAATTTTGAAATATATATCCGGTAAAGATCCTGAAACCGCATCGTCTAAGCCATTTGCATCCCAGGGAAGAATTTCGCTTCCATTATAGTTGGCTTTTAGTCTTACATTAAAACTGACACTATCAATTTGATAAATTATTTTTCTCG
>DATBXH010000780.1:0-9245 GCA_036514375.1 Bacteroidales bacterium
CTCCAGTTATTGAAAAGCTGGATTCTGCCAACATTCACATCTTTTTCCTGAATATAAATCCAATTATCCTTTAACGTTTTTCCATTTTCTTTTTTAAAATCTTTCAAAAGAAGGCCGACTGTAATAAAATCTCTATAGACCAACCCTGCAGCTATCTCTTTTACATTTTGAGGAGCATCTAACCCAGCCATTAATTCACTAACCGGCATAGTGGAGAAGAAATAATCCGCACTAAGTTTTATTAATTCATTGTTGATTGTATTTCTGGCCATACAGGTAACGATTTGATTTCCGCTCTTTTCGAACTCGACAAATTCGTGATTCATGTATATTTTACCGCCCATTTTCTCAATTTCTGAGGCTATAAATTCCCAAAATTGTCCGGGGCCATATTTGGGATATAAAAATTGTGCTATTAAACTTGTTTCTACTTCTTTCTGATCAACGCTTTTATTTTTCGAGATAATATTTTTAACAGCATGTACTAAAGTTTTCGTTACCGAAAGTCCTTTAATACGTTGAGTGCCCCATTCTTTTGATATGTTGTTGCAAGGAACACCCCATACCTTTTCGGTATAGGATTTAAAGAAAGTGTTGTAAAGCTCTTTGCCAAAGCGATTAATCAAAAAATCCTCAAGGGTCTTTTCCGGCTTTTGTTTAAAAAGGACTGATCTTAAATAGGAAAGCATAATTTTTATAACTCTTGCAAAGCCAAGATTTACAAGAGTGTTTTTACTTAGCGTTATCGGATAATCGAAAAATTTTCGTAAATATAATATCCTGGATAGACGGTTCCTAATCAATAACACATTGTGGCTTTTTTCAGGGTTTGATTCATCTTTACTTTTATCTTCGTAAGGGAAGAATTTTCCCCACCATTCCATTACAATGGTAGATTTGGAGAAAAATCTATGTCCACCTATATCTATCCTATTTCCCTTATAATTGACTGTTTTTGATATTCCTCCTATTTCGGAGGTCTTTTCAAATATAATAGGAACCAGATCAGTTTTGGTAAGTAATTCATAAGCTGCTGTTAATCCTGCAGGCCCTGCTCCAATAATTATTACGTTATTTGCCATTCTCTACCTTGTTTATCATAATAGAGTTCAACATAATGTAGATTAATGATACCTGTATTAAATGAACAGGAGCAGTATATCGCAACTCAAATGGACCTGCATAAACACTAAAGGCTAAATATATTGCAATAAAAGCTGATAATAACCAAAATACAGCCTTCTGATATGGTTGCCAGGATATTCGTTTGCGTTTGATTATGTAGGTTATAATTGCACCAAATACTAAAATCCAGATGATTAATCTTGATATTGGAATAAGAAAGAAGCTCTTTGCAAATATATTGCTTCTACTATATACTCTTGTTGGATCGTCCATTTCAAACCAATTTTTCATTAAATCGTTAGGTATTCCTTTACTTACAAAGGCACCAACAATTTGGTCGTGCGTCGGATATAAAGCAGATTTAAGGTTAGGTAAAAGATAATGTTGGAAAAATGGGACAGGATATTTTTTAATGACATACGAACCAAATTTGCTATATACGTTTTGCCCTAAATAATTCCATTCGATTAAGTAATGCCTCGCTTTTCTTCTGATTTCTAAGAAACAATATTTTTTTAACGGCATTGCAGTATCCCACATAAATTTGGCCGAAGGCTCTTTTTTTAGGATCAATGAAGAATCGTACTGCATGACCAGTTTGGTGAAGTTCTTAACTTCTATGTTGTTTATATCAGAAGTATCGAGCCTTACATAGGGTACACAGTGCAAAGCATTATTGGCTAATTGCCATCCGCTAAAGCCTGAGAAAGTATCTACCTGAGTGAGTTCGTATACTTTTGCTTTCTGTGTTTTATAATAATTATAAACGAATAAAACCGGAGCAATTGATAAAAGGAGACATATATAAATGTTCTTTTTGTAGAAAGCGATAAAGACAAGCAATATGGTAATTACCAAATATATGAATCCTGTATATCTGACATTTACTAAATAAATCAATGCAATTACGTGAACGACGTAAAACAGATACTTATATAATGCTTTATGGTCATACAATATCCATAATCCGCTTGCAATCCAAATGATGGTTAATGAAGTAAACAGAGAATCGCTTAAAACAGTATTGCTTAGATAAAGGGTTAAAGGTGAAAATATGGCAAAAAAAGCATATAAATAATAAATAATGCCGCTTTTGGGTTTGAAAAGATACTTTATTGTAAAAATTAAGAATAAACTACTGACGATATTAATAAAGTATTGAACAGATACTAAAAAGTGAATAGAAGATGAAAATGAATGTACTAAGATTAAAAATTGTGAATACCCCCATGGCCTAAACGTATCGATTCTGTCGGAAAGGGCTGCGTTAACATACCCGCCGGAATCAGAAATACTTGCAGGATAAGGATATAAATAGGTTAATAAACCTAATAAGACGAGATAAAAAACAAAAAAAAGCAACAATTGATATTTCTGGTTTTTTTTAAGTAAAAATTTAGAGAACGGTTCTTCCCCTTTTTGATGACCAGCTTTAGTTTTTCCTGATATTTTTGACATAATTTAAAAGGTTAGTTTAATTGGAAGAGCTGGTAGTCCCAAAAATCCCTTACTCACTTTTTGAAAAAAATATAGAATGATTATTTTCCAATATTTAGAACCTCCGGGAATGTTTATCCCGATGAATGCAATGGGAGTCGCTATAATTTAAAAAATGATATCCGCATCGTTACCTGAATGGATAAGTGTATCAGAAATACTCAGCGTAACTCTGTTGGTTCACTTAGTGTACCTCTGTGGCTCATCGTTAAATCTCAACCACAAAGTTGCATAGAGTATTATCTCAGAGTTTCGCAGAATATTTAAACTGAAACTTATGGTGGAGTGAATAAAAATAAAATTTGGAGAGTTTTAAGTGAATCTATGATTTAAAGGATATTGTCCTGGGGTTCCTTCAGCACGTTAACTTCTTTAACCAAGTACATCTGCTTCAGTTAAATTTAACATGGCCAGTCGTTCGTTGTAATGACTTAAGTATTGCAACTTTGTTTCTTCGTCAAGAAATGATCTTTTAATCAAATTTTCAACACCTGGTTGTTTATTCAAAAAAGGTTCTAATAATTTGTTTACCCTGTTCTCATTTATGCCGATTTTCCTCCCGAATCCAATAAAATCCTCTTTGCAGGGATGATGCAGTGTATTATTTATCCTGCCATTTGACCAATGCCATTCTTTAAATAATTCATTATTCAGGGCAAAGAAACCTTCTTCATCGATGTGAATTCGGGTATCCATTAAATCGTATGCAGGGCTTAAGACATAATCACCATTTTTTGTTTCCAGTAATGCGAAATTTTTCAAATGAGCATCACCATTTGAAAATAAAAAGTTGAAAACTACCAAATTATAAAATTTCTCCATTTCAAGTTTCCAGGCTCCGACATATTCTTTAATAAGCTCTGCTATTCCCTCGTAGGAATAATCGTATTTAAAATTCTGTCCCGCATTTTCCTCAGTTTTGCCGGCCAATGAAGCAAAGTCTTCTTTTCCCAGTTTAGCACCACGATCCCCAATGTCAAATCGCTTTGTGAGGTATGCAGCTTCGTCATTGCTAAAAAAAACCAATCCGTTTTCAGCTGTTGGAATTTTATAAACCTGATTAGCAATTTGCATGGTTACATGCTCATTTGACGGTGCCATGGCGACTTTATTTAATCCATGCGGCTTGGGTTTTAGAATATATGTTCCCTGTTCTTTTTCCTCTGTCAGTCGCAGGTTGTTTTTGTCGAGTAAAACTGAGTATTTTTCCTGAACTCCTGAAATAGAGATCCGTTTCCTGTTTTGCATGAATTTCTTCTGGTCTTCTTCGTTTGCCTCAGGAGCGTTATAGGGTAAAATATGGCTGACTTTTCGTCCATCAAACATTCTGCGAAGGAAAAGAGGGCTATATTCCGAAAAACCTTCTGATAATAAACCCGGGCAATTTTTTATTTCCATAGCACTGTACCTTACTTAATCTGCTTCACGGTTACGGCACCAATAGTATCGTATTGGGCTGTGGCCAATAACAGCCCGAAAAAATCGTGTTCATCAATTTTCAGTTGCTTTGATTGAATCACTCTGTTTGCTCCTTCCGACAGCATATTGTAGAAAAAAGGAAACAAGTGCTCCGATGTATATTCTACTTGTTTCTTTGATAACCTAAGGCTTATACCAGGGTTGGACGTATCGTTAAAATACGCAGCATCGTATGTAAAAACATAGGTTTTGTTATCTGTTTCGGTTAACAGGCCGGCCAAAATACCATTCCGATATACTTCGGCTTTTCTCACTTATTCGCTTTTTTTAATTCGAGTTTAATTTCAAGGCCCAATATATCAGCTATCTTTTGGAGATTATTCACTGTAATATTACCCTTGCCGCTTTCAAAACGCTTTAGCGTTGCAATTCCCACTTCTGAAAGTTCAGCCAGATATTCCTGATTGATACCAAGAACGTCCTTTCTTTCTTTTATCATTTTGATAATTTCCTCGTTTGTCATAGCTATACCCTAGTATCATTTATGATACTTTCAGATAAAACTAATACATTTTTTACCAAAAAGCAATATAAAAGTATCATAAATGATACCAATAAGTTGGATTAAACATAAAGAAGAGATGCTTTAAAAAATAGCTTTTTCGTCGTCGAGGTCGCAAGTATAGGTAGGCATGTTATTATTTGAATAATGTCAAAATAGTAGCGAAAGCTACTAAAATAACCGATCAAAATAAAAACTTCGACCAACGGCGAGGATTACAAACTACGACGAACAGGGGGTACCCATCATAGAACTATGGAAGACTGGGTAAATGAGCGCATGTTGTTTTGAGATATGAAACGAAGAGAAAAGAAAGACTTTTTTAACCCTTCATTACTTTGACTGGGCAAGTTTTTCAATTATCTCATTCTTGTCAGCTAATAATTGATTAACATCAATAGCTGGCAAGGTATATTTACCAAATAAGCCATTTGTTGTGATCGTAGCTATAATATTCCTTAAACTATTTATACAAATGTTTATTCCTGAAATATGCAATAGATTTGATTTATCAACATCAGATAAATTGGCGCTTATATCAAATGAAAATACGCATGCTCCTTCAATGAACAACCTGTAACCTGGTAAAGGTTTGTCTGTATTATTTATGCCAATCTTTGTAAATAATTGATAAAAGCCGTCGTTAACAGATTGTACAGCAAAATCAATCTCAATTGGGTATTGCTCTGTAATTTCAACAATGTTAGGCACTTCAGTTGGTTGAATAAATTGGTACTGATGGTTTAATAAGAAGAAATTATTTAGTATTAATGGTGATTTTTTTGCTATCATAATTAAGCTGCAATAACTTCATTATTTTCAATATCATGTTTTTCTGAGCCACAACATTCATCCTTCAAATTATAGTTTGGTTCTTTTAGATTGTGCCAAACCCAACGGCCCTCTAATTCAGACAAAGTATGAGGGAAAGATTCAAGTATTATGTTACTTGCAGAATAAAGAGATTCGTTTGGTTGTGCTTTAATTTCAAATGTGATATTAAAGGCATCCTGAATTTTAGCAAGCAATGTGAAATTCATCAACTTATTTCCATTATATAGTTGAGTTATAAAGCTTGGAGATACACCAAGCTTTTTTGCAAGTTCTTTTTTCTTTATAGGATTACCGGAATTTTCAAAGTTTTCCAATTCACTGAGGAAACGAAACATGATCATCTTTGCTTCATGTTCGAGTTCTTCCTTCTCGTCCTTGTGTGCAAAAAGACTCTCAAATTCGCTGCTAATGTTATATTTATCTTTAAATTTCATAGTCGTATCCTCCAACCTTTTCAATTAATGCAATTTCCTTTGATGAAAGTTCTGTTCCTTTTTTACGTTCGTGTAGAATTGACGTTACCACAATGTGAGTGCCAGTTGGTGTATGAATTTCTTTACAGTAGATACGGTCATTTTCCTGACCTTTAAAGAATTTCATTGCTGTTACATCCTTGCATTTTTCATTTATATCTTCTTTATCATATAAATCGGTATTCCTATAGCCCGCTAAAATAATTTCGGTTATATACTTGAATTTCTTATTATGCCTTGTATCCCTGTTAATATATTCAAGAATCGCAGCCTTATTCTCAGAATCAATATAAATGGCTCTTTTACCATCCTTTGATGAGATTATATGCTCACATTTTCTTTTCACAAAGTTAAGCTATAGGTTAATTAGTTGTTTAAAAAAACAGAAAAAATTAAGCTATTGGTAAATAAATGTCGCATTTTGCTTAAAATTAATAGAATTAAAATTCCAATATTTTAAAAACTTGGTTGATTGATTAGTCGGAAATTCCGACATACCACTTCCTCGCCTAATTCGCCTTCTTTTTCAGCGTAAAGACGCCATTTGCTCTTATGCTAATCACACCGTTTCATCTCGAGGCGTACATCAAGTTTTATATCGCCGTCGTTATTTTGGTATATGATTATTTCGCTGCTTTCTATTTTTACTAGTTTATTTGATTCAATCTGCTTTTTCTAAGGCTGCTAAAATGGTTTTAAAGCTCTCAAGCCCTGCTTCCAAATTCTCAACGATCTCGGTTGCGATAACATCGGGATCTGGCAAATTGTCCATATCGGCAAGCGATTTATCCTTTATCCAGGTTATATCCAGGCTGGTTTTATCGCGATTGATTATTTCATCATAGGTAAATTTTCTCCAGCGGCCTTCAGGATTTTCCGTTGACCAGGTTTCTTTTCTTTTAGCGCGGTTATCAGGCACGAAGCATTCAATAAAATCGTTTAGATTTTTGGCTTCCATTTTATTCTTCTTCAACGTATGATGAACATTCGTGCGATAATCATAATACCAAACTTCTTTTGTCCAGGGTTCTTTAGCTGCCCGTTTCGCATCGAAGAAAATCACGTTGGCTTTTACACCATTCGCATAAAAAATACCTGTGGGTAAACGAAGAATGGTATGCAAATCGGTTGTTTCAAGGAGTTTCTTACGAACTGTCTCGCCAGCTCCGCCCTCGAAAAGAACATTATCGGGAACAACTACCGCTGCTTTGCCGGTGGTTTTGAGCATGGTCATGATATGCTGCACAAAATTCAATTGCTTGTTGCTGGTGGTTACAATAAAATCCTGCCGGTTGTATACCAGGTCGTCTTTTTCCTGTTCTCCTTCCTCATTGGTGAATGTCATGCTGCTTTTCTTGCCAAAGGGAGGATTTGATAAAACATAATCGAACCGCTGACCGGTATCCGAAATCAGCGCATCGGTCGGAGAAATAAAGTTATCGCTATCGATATCGCCTATGTTATGCAAAAACATATTCATAAGACATAAACGGCGTGTGTTTGCCACAATTTCGTTGCCAAAGAAAGTTTCGAGCTTCAGGAACTTTCTTTGCTCTTTATCCATAGCAGGATAGTTTTTCTCAAGAAAATCGTAAGCTCCCAGAAAGAAACCTCCGGTACCGCAAGCCGGATCGGCTATGGTTTTCTTAGGTTCGGGTTTTATGCAGGCTACCATGGCAGCAATCAAGGGACGGGGAGTAAAATACTGCCCGGCTCCACTTTTGGTATCTTCGGCATTCTTTTCGAGTAAGCCTTCGTAAATATCTCCTTTTACATCGGCACCCATGATTACCCAGTTTTCCTTATTAATCATTTCGACTAACCTGGAAAGCTTTGCCGGATCCTGAATCTTATTTTGACTTTTGGTAAATATCTGCCCAAGAATTCCTTTCGCAGAGCTTAGTTCTCTTAACAATTCAACGTAATGCACTTCGAGTTCGGCGCCCTTTTTAGATACCAGACTATCCCATGCATATTTTGCAGGGATGGGCAATTTGCGGCTATAGGGAGGCTTTGCATATTCGTCGGCCATTTTCAGGAACAACAGATACGTTAATTGTTCCAGGTAATCGCCGTAACTTACGCCATCGTCCCGGAGGGTATTACAAAATGCCCATACTTTTTGTATAATCTGTTCGCTCATTGCTTTTCCATTAATTTTTTATCCCAGCCTTTCTTTTTCAGAAATACCAGGCACTCCATTGTTTCCTGCTCCGTAAATTTTTCTGCTTTGTTCTTATATCCTTCTCCATCCAGCTCAATTGTCCATTCTTTCATCGATTGGCAGACTAAACCCGGATCCGTACATTGAATATCTTCCACCACTTTGCACACGGTGGCCAATAATTCGGTTTTATGTGAGCGTTCTCTGATGCTATAAGATGAGAAAAGTTCAGCCAGCTCGCTTACGGCTTCTTCTATCGACTGCCGGTAAGCATTGTGGTAACCAAAGAGTTTTTCGGCATTCACTACTTCAATATAATTGCCGTCTTTGGCAAAGAAGTCTTTGTTGTTAACGGCCTTCTTCATTTCGGGCGGATAAGGCCCCAAATGCCAACGTTTGTAATCGTAATAGGTAGGAATTTTATACACCTTGTCCAGCAGATACGAATATTTGGCTAAGGTCATTTCCCCATGGCGGATTTGCTTTTCTTTAGAAGCTTTGGCAATAAGTCCCAGTACCTGCATTTGGTAAAAATATACATTCCTGGGTTTTTCTAGCTGTACTTCGGGTTGCCAGTTCACCAGCTTTCCTTCAAAAGCTTTTTTCAGGATGCTCTGTCGCAATGTTTCTGCTAGCTGCAGGTTTTGGTTTATGGTTTCTTGGAGTTTATCGCAAATAGTGAGTTTGTTTTCGAGTTTGGAAATAATAATCTGTTGTTCCTTTAAAGAACAAAGAGGGATAATTAACCCTTTCAATTCTTCAGAATTAATGTTATTGACACCACTTGTAGATTTGGCTTTACTTTCTATTTGATTCCTTAAATAGCAAGAGGAAAGAACATTTATTAGAAATTTCGGTAAAATCTGATTCTGTTTAGGCCTAAGTTTTATAAGATATCCAGCAAATAAAAACTTTTCATCTCTTTTACTAATTAATGCACACTTTCCAACTAAATCAACACTCCCATTAGAACGAATAGTTAATATATCTCCTTCTTTCAATTGGTAGTTTTCTATTTCCTCTTTCTCAAATTTCGCATATTTTAAGTCAGTACAATCAACAAAACCATTTGCAATATTTGGGATTCTTAAAACTGCAATTCCTTTAACTCCATAGTCGCATTTTTTTGAAGTTCCGTATTGCGGTTTCTCTGTTATTTCTCCCAATTTCA
>DATBXH010000781.1:0-3090 GCA_036514375.1 Bacteroidales bacterium
ATCATAACTTTCGAGATGCCAGATAATTTTCTCAAGTTCTTTAATTCCTTGTTCCACGGTAAAAATCACCTCGTGGTGTATAGTACCTATAAACTTGGCGACTTCGCGGGCAGCCTTTAAATCGGGAGCATCAGGAGACAATCCAACTGAGAATGAATGCAATTCCTGTTTGGTTCCGCGAAGCAAGCGCTTGGTTATTGAAGAAATAAGGCTGGAATCAAGTCCTCCGGAAAGAAGCACAGCCAATGGAACATCACTCATAAGGCGTACCCGGGTAGAATCTATTAAAGCTTCCCGTAATTGATCATAATCCACCGGTTTTGTTGCAGTTGTATAATCTTCCCAAACAGGCTGGTAGTACTTTACAAAACCTGTTTCAGGTGTATAATAATGGCCCGGAGGGAAAGCTTCAAAGTGTTGGCACTGATCTGCAATCGATTTCATCTCCGAAGAGAAATACATATTACAATCTCTATCATACCCGTAATACAAAGGTTTAATTCCGATTGGGTCACGGGCCACCATATATTTATTGGTATCGTCGTCAACAATTACAAATGTATAGATACCTCGTAGTTTATTGCAAAAATCAAAGCCAAACTCTTCGTATAAATGAACAATGACTTCACTATCGCATGTTGTTCTGAATGTGTGATGTTTAAGTTCGTTTTTACGCAAATCCATGTGATTATATATCTCACCATTATGCATAACATAAGCGTTCCGTGATCCTTGGATCGGTTGACGACCCGTGGTAAGGTCGATAATTGACAAACGTTCGTGACACAATATTGCACCTGAGGGACTTACATGAACTCCACTTTCATCGGGTCCCCGGTGTGACATCCGCTTTGAGAGTCGCTGGACCTCATCAGGGGTTCTCTTTCCTATTACAGCTAAAATTCCGCACATAATTCAAAAAATTAAGGGTGTTACTTATTTATTTATTATTTTTAACAAACCTATTAACAAATTTAAGGGGGTCAATTTTAATTTTTATAAAATAAAGAGAGATTTGGTTATGATTTAAAACCGCTTCAATGGATTAAGTTTTAAATTGAAATAAAAATCCTCCTCTCTCTTTAAAATACCAACTAAAAACTTTACAAAAATATTCATTCAAAATTATTATGCAAAGATTTTTTCTGATTTTCTTCAAATTCTTTAACTTTTTTTGAATTTATTTTAAATTTTAAACCAAATCCTTTGTATTTTTTTATAAATTATATCTAAAAATTAAAAAAACGATGGAAAACTTTCAAATTGATAATTTAGACCGAAAAATTCTTGCTATTATTAAGAAGAATGCACGTACCCCTTTTCTTGAAGTTGGCCGTGCATGTGATGTCTCAGGAGCTGCTGTCCATCAGAGGGTTCAACGATTAATTAAGGAAGGTGTTATTGTTGGCGCCGAATTTATTCTTGATCCAAAAAAAGTAGGCTATTTAACTTGTGCTTATATTGGTATCTACCTGGAAAAGGCCAGTTTATTTAAAGATGTGGCTCAACGGCTTGATCAGATACCAGAAATAGTTGAATGTCACTATACCACAGGAAACTATTCCATATTCATTAAAATTTATGCAAAAAACAACGAGCATTTGAGAAATATCCTCACGGATCACTTACAGGCTATTCCTGGGATTTCAAGAACTGAAACCTTTATTTCACTTGAGGAAAGCTTCAGAAGACAGTTGCCTGTAGAAAAATAAATGTGTCATGGGTAATTATCAATGAAAAAATAATAAAAAGTACAGGCTTAATGCTAACTTAAATTGAAAACTTATCCATGCGCTGTTTTACGACCTCATAAATGAGGACTGATGCAGCAGCTGATACGTTCAATGATTCGATATGTCCTGCGATTGGGATACGAACAAGTTCACTGGCGATTCTTAACAAATCAGGACTTATGCCGGCATCTTCCGCACCTAAAATAAGAACTACCGGCTCTTTTAAATTGCTGGAATAATAGTTTACAGAGGCTTTTTCGGTAGCGGCCACAACTTTTAAGCCACTATCTTTCAAAAATTTGACTGTGTTTAACAAACTTTTTACCCGGCAAAAAGGGATGTAATGCAATGCGCCTGCAGATGTCTTAACGGCATCTGCATTGATCTGTGCTGAACCTCTCTCCGGCACGACAATTGCATCTACTCCTGCACACTCAGCAGTGCGTGCTATGGCACCAATGTTTCGTACATCAGTTATGCAATCCAGAATTATGATAAATGGTATTTTCCCTTGTTCGTATAACCCAGGGATAAGAGTTTCTATATTATGGTACGTAATGGGGGAGATAAAAGCAATCACTCCCTGATGATTTTTACGTGTAATACGGTCCAACTTTTCGGCAGGGACATAAGTGAAGAGAATATTTGTTTCCTTCATTTCTGCCATAAGTTCGTGAAACAAATCACCCGAAAGGCCTTTGCGAATTAGTACCTTGTCAATTTCTTTCCCTGAACGAATGGCTTCCAGAATGGCCCTGATACCAAAAATAAAATCTGTTTCCTGTTTCAATGATAATGTTTTTCTATTGCGGGCAAAGGTAATTATTTCAACTACTCCTCCAAACTATAAGCCTTACCCTTTCGCCATGAGTCTATGGCATTTCGCCAGAAACGGGTAAATGCATCGCTTCGCTGCATTACATAATGATTTTCGCTATAAGGTGATGGTGTCTTGGTAAATGTAATAGTAAGATTTGAAGCATCCTGCTTTACATAATATTCCCATGTTTCACTAAGTGCATCCTTTGTCATGTAACTGGGTGGACCAAAAACCATATAAATCATTCCCCTGTCTGTTTTCCAGCCCTGCTTATAACTGGTAAAGAACAAGTTTGCATAAAACATCCGGTTATAATAAATACGAATCATCTCCCTGGCCATATCAACACTCCCGCCGGATTTAAGCCAAAAGTTGTCAATTGCAAGCTTATTGTTATCTATCTTTTTCAGGGTGTTAAATTCATCTGTTGTTGTCAAATATTCAAGCGGTGGAATCATCATCTCCGGTTCATTCACCTTAGGAAATCCGGGACCGGGATTGGTCAGTAATAACCCATCGGCCTTCGTGGTATCGGTT
>DATBXH010000782.1:0-2889 GCA_036514375.1 Bacteroidales bacterium
CAACAGCTGGTGAAAAGCCAAATGCAAGCAAGCACGACAAGGAACATTCAATCTGGTATAACAATGTATCAAAGG
This sequence comes from Bacteroidales bacterium, assembly GCA_036514375.1. Taxonomy (GTDB): domain Bacteria; phylum Bacteroidota; class Bacteroidia; order Bacteroidales; family JAAUTT01; genus JAAUTT01. Next base: position 76 of record DATBXH010000782.1, read on the forward strand.
TTGTTTTATCAAAAACAATGAAGGAAACCGGATTAAGAAATACAACGGTCATAAGCGACAATCTCCTGGAAAACATAAACAAATTAAAACAACAATCAGGTAAAAACATATTTATTTTTGGTAGTCCAAGAGCTTCTCATTCTCTTTTAAGTGTTGGATTAATTGATGAATATTGGATTTTTGTAAATCCAATCTTATTGGGAGAGGGTATTCCATTATTTAAATATGTTACAGACATAGTCAAACTAAAACTTTTAGAGAGTAAAACATTTACGTCCGGAGTTGTTGCACTTCATTATAGAAAAGAGTAAAGGGACAAGCCCAAACCACATTAGAATAAATAAAATAATAGGGCTGTAGCTAAACGCGTCATTACTGCACAACCTAAAAAGTGTTCATTTTATTAGCTACAAATACTTCTTGAAAATCCAATAAATGCAATCCTTTCAGAAAATGATTTTAAGCAAGAATCTACCGAGACTTTAGGAAGGGTTTTGCCGCCGGAAAAATGCTTCAAAAAACAGAAAACCGCGAATTGCACCAATTAACGCGAATTTAGGATAGCATTTTGTGTAAATTAGTGTAATCCGTGGCGGCGATTGTTTGATGAAGCAGGTACATAGTTTGCTATGAATTTTGTATCATTGGAAAATTGCGAACGAAGCATTTATTTTAAAGATTACAAGAGAAGATAAAAATGAAAAAATCGATTTTAATTATTACGCTTTGCTTATTAGCAACCATACTTGGAGCACAAAATCCTGTACCTGTTAAACCAAGAATATTAATAAGTACGGACATAGGAGGTACTGACCCTGATGATAATCAATCGATGACTCATTTGCTGATGTATAATGATTTGTTTACGATTGAAGGTCTTGTTTCATCACCCTCTTATGGTAAAGGCAGCAAAGATGAGATTTTACGTATGATTAGTTTATATGAAAAAGATTTACCCAAACTTCGGAGGCATAACAGTAATTTAGCGGAACCAGACTATTTACGGTCAATAGCAAAACAAGGTCGTTATGGTAATGCGTCTTACATTGGATATAGTAATGCAACGGAAGGTTCCGACTGGATTATCAAATGTGCTAAAAAGGAAAGTCCTCAACCACTTTGGATTTTGTGTTGGGCAGGCCTGGAGGATCTGGCACAAGCACTACATGACGCACCGGAAATTCAAAATAAAATCCGGGTGTATTGGATTGGTGGCCCCAACAAAAAATGGAGTGCGAATAGCTATGCGTATATTGTTAAGAATTTCCCAAATCTTTGGTTTATTGAAGTCAATTCCAGTTATTACGGTTTCTTTTCGAACAGTAATGTACCGGATAGCATAAATAGTTCAAACTATTACGATAGGTTTATGAATGGAGCCGGTTATTTGGGAAAGGATTTTAAAAATTACTATAATGGCGAAATAAAAATGGGAGATACTCCTTCACTTCTTTACATGATGGATGGAGATCCTGATAATCCAGTGCGGGAAAGTTGGGGTGGTAGTTTTGAAAAATTTAATCATAGTCCCCGTATGGTTTTTAATGGAACAACAAGTTTGAAAGATACTGCAGCGTATTGTTCAATACTTGAGTTTCATTTAAAAGGACCGAAGGGTAATATTTCACCAGACTCAGTTTGTTTTTGGATGGAAGTTCCTTATGGAAAATCAGTACAAAAATGGCCCGGTTACTATCTTGGTAATGGTGACTATGCCATACGATATATTCCCAAAAAAGCCGAGATAGTGAAATACAGTTTTACCTCACCCATTTCAGAAATTAATGGGCTTGAAGGATGTATCGTTATTGACAATTTATGGCCAGGTAAGAAGCATGCAACAGATTATCAATTGGGAGATAATTGGTATACCGATAAATCCGGCAAAGACCTTTACGATGGGAAAATACAAGGAGGAAAAACACTCCTAAAATGGAGAAATGATGTATTACAGGATTGGGCGAAACGTTGGAATTGGTTGAAGTAGAATGAAAAACCTTACAAACATGCGGCCAAAAAACATATTGGTTTCAGTAGGGTTGCAAGAGTTTCATCCCGCCTATTGATAAACAAAGCTAGATAAATTAATGGCGACACAAATTTGTCCCAACACAGGTCACTGTTGCACAACCCACAAAATAAGCATTTTGTTTCCAAATAACATTTTATAGAAATAGGAAAGCCAAGAAAGCAATACTTTCAGAAAACGATTTTTAGCAAAAATCCGCCAGGACTTTAGGAAGGGTTTTGCTGCTTGAAAAATGTTTCAAAAAACCGACAGGAAAGAAAAACCAAGAATTACACCCATTAACACGAATTGTAAAAGAATAAATCACGACATTCACAACTTACAGTTGTTGAAAAACAACTATAAGTTGTGTAATTACAACTATAAGTATTTGAATTTTTTTGATGGTGGAAATGAGTACCAATAACTTTGCTGCATCGAAAAAATAAAACAAATAGCACTTATGTTAAATACGAAAACGATTGGCAATAAAATTGCCGAAGCACGAAAGAGAATAAATATTTCTCAGGCTGAGCTTGCTCAGCGTCTATTCATCAGTTCACAGGCAGTCGGAAAATGGGAGCGCGGGGAGTCAATGCCGGACATTACTACTTTTAACCGTCTTGCGGAAATTCTGGGTGTTGACCTTAATTATTTTTCAGAAAACTTCCAATCTACGGCCAATGAATCCGATAGCCATCGAATGCCGTCCGGGAAGCAGAACCTGACTGCCGGTGAGGCAGGGAATAAGCTTAGCTGGGATATGTCTCGCGGAAATTGGGTGGATGCTGATTTTTCAGGGTTGA
>DATBXH010000783.1:0-2316 GCA_036514375.1 Bacteroidales bacterium
CCCTGAAATCACAAATCAATCCCCATTTTCTCTTTAACAGTATGAACGGCATTTATTCGCTAGCCCTGAAACAGTCGGACAAAACTCCCGAGATCGTCCTGAAGTTATCCGACATCATGCGTTACATGATTTATGAAACTACCGCCGACTTTGTGGCTTTAAAAAAGGAAATTAAATATTTACAGGATTATGTCGACCTGCAGAAATTACGTTCGGACAACCGTGCCACCATTATCTTCGATGTATCGGGAGAGCCGGATGGCAAACAGGTAGCTCCGCTGTTGTTTTTCCCTTTGATCGAAAACAGCTTCAAACACGGTATCAAAGGAGAAACAGGTAAATCATTTGTAACCATTCGTTTTATGATAAACGATAAGTGGATAACCTGTACGATAGAAAATAACAAAGGCACAGCCGATAATGTGGAAAAGAAAGAATATAAGGGGATCGGACTCAACAATGTACGTAAACGCCTCGAGATGATTTATCCCGGCAGCCACACATTAGTGATAAAAGATCTAGGAGAAATATACCGTGTTGAATTGACAATACCCACCAGGCCATGAAAATCAAATGTCTTATCGTCGATGATGAACCCCTGTCGCAGGATGTATTGAAGAAATACGTTGACGATTGTCCTTTGCTAGAGCTGGCAGGGATCTCATTCGATGCTTTTGAAGCAAACGATATGTTGCAGGCCCATGATATTCAGCTTATTTTTCTTGACATTAACATGCCCAAGTTATCGGGGATACGGTTTGTTAAAACGCTAAATAATGCGCCATTGATCATCTTTACGACGGCTTACCCCGAATATGCCATTGAGGGGTACGAAGTGGATGCCACGGATTACCTGGTAAAACCGTTTTCGTTCGAACGCTTCTTAAAGGCAGTGAACAAGGCAATTGAGAAAATAAACTATGCACAGTTAAAGAACCAGCCGGCTGGCGGATTTATCCTTTTAAAATCGGATAAAAAAGTATACAAGGTAAATTATGATGATATCATGTACCTTCAATCCTTTGGCGATTATGTGAAAGTGTTTACCAGCGAAAAATGCCTGGTGGTTCACGATACGTTTAAGAATATGCAGGAACAATTGCCGGAGCGGGAGTTTGTGCGCATCCATAAATCGTATCTGATTGCGTTCGGCAAAATACAATACATCGAAGGTAACCAGGTAAAAATCGGCAATGAATTAATTCCCATCGGGCTAAATTATAAAGAAGAGCTGACAAAGCGGTTAAAGGAAATATAGAAGAAGTGATTAGGTAATTGAGTAATTAGGTGATTAGGAATGAAAGTACTAAGCACAAGACACCTGGTATCATCGTTTATGCACGGTTTTAACTTTCCAACCTAACCTTCGTAATTCTTTATCAAGTGTATTTTTATGAATAGTATAAGAAATAAACTGATCCAGGGAAATTTTAAATGATTCATCGGCTTCATTTTCATCCAGTCCATAACCGCTTAAGTCAAGCGCAGGACAATAAACAATTTTTGCGCCATCTTCTTCAAAAGCTATAATGGGCAATTTAAAAGAAACTCTGTTATTACCAAAACTCATATTACCCATAACTTCTCCATTCTTATGCATATTATATCAAGTTTAGTAAGAACAAATTAAATTTTCGAAGGTTCAAGTTTAAAATTAATGAAAAACAACGGAATTTTTGCGAAAATTTGACCCTACAAAAATGATGAAAAAATATCAAAACCTAATTGTTTTACACGTTATTTTAAAAATGGTTAATTATATCGATCCTTAAAAGCTCAGGACGGCAAAATATGCTTCCCAAAACAGTTAAACCACATACTATGACTTCATTTTTGGCCAGGTATATGAACGATTTTGTGAATAACGTTTGTCAATAAAATTTACAAGTCACTGTCAACTTTTTAAACAACTAAAATTGACTCATATCCGTTAAAATACTATTATTGCCCGTATTGCATCTGTGGCATACGATTAGATAAAATTCTTTACCTGACATAAAAGAGAGTCTCAGGCATCACCGGATGGTTTCGTTAAAATGACGACTAAAACTCAAAATACCTAAACATGATTACTAAAAAAAACTACGCTACACTTTTCTGTTTATTAGCGATTAACATTTCTATGTTTGGGCAACCTCAACTTGAAAAGCTGGACAGAGGTTTGATAGCGGTAAAAATTCCCGAAGGGGTTTTTATAAGTTGGAGATTATTGGGTTATGAGAGGAACGGCGTTTCTTTTAATCTTTACCGCAACGGAAAAAAGATCAGTACAAGCCCTATCGCAGGTGCAACCAATTTTACCGATAAAAAAGGGAC
>DATBXH010000784.1:0-6521 GCA_036514375.1 Bacteroidales bacterium
TGTATTCATGGGCCATTGCCCAAATTCCTTTGTTCATTAACATTGGCCATTTTGTTGTAATAAAAGCTGTAATCATGACAATTAGCAGTGGTACTGATGCTGCTTTGGTTATAAGGCCAATGAGTATGAGCGAACCACACACGATTTCAAAACATGCCGTAAAGTAAGCCCAAAATTCAGGATGAGCAAATCCAATATGTGTAAACCGCCCGGGACCAAGTAACTCAGGGAAGAGAAATTTTTGAATTCCTTCCGAAAGAAAAGTAAGACCAACTACTATCCTAACAAGTAATGGGGTCAATCCTTCATTTGCTGTAATCTTTTTCATGGGATTTTGGTTTTATTAGTAGTTTCCAATCAAACTTCATTATAACATTTTATTCATTTATTAGTTTGAGCCTCATTTAGGAATGATTTCACTTTTATATTCTTTAGTGTACCCGGTATCCCGAAAAAACTGCATTGATTAGATTTATAGCATATGATCCGTTATTTTGGACTTTAGCAGTTATTGCATCTCCCTGATCAAGTTTAACTAAAAAGTTTGTTGACAACGAATTGGAAAAGCCCTCGAATGTTTTATACTCGGTCGAATTTTTATAGAATTTAACTTTTATGTAATTACTGGAAGACAGGATAATATTTAAAGATATTGAATATACCGCAGAATTTGACGTCGAAACCAAAGAATTACTTTGTATAATGTTTCCATCATCGAATTCTTTATTCCAGGCAATTGAATATTCCTGCCCGCCGGATATACTTATTCCTGAATTATTATTATAGGAAAAACCTTCCCAGGGAACGTTAACCAGGTTAGTTACATCAATTGAATTTCCCCCTGAAATGGATAAATTATTTCCAGCTAAAGTTAATGATTGGTTGTCTGTATTATCTAAATATTTTTTTAAACCAATCTTTGTAGGTTTTTGATTTTTTGTGATATACAAGGTATCGTTTGAAATTGCCAAATCCTGTTTCGTGGTATCGGTATTTACAGTAACTGTATTACCATTGCTTATAGTGAGCGAATTCCGGCCGGTAATTAGTTGGTTATTCAAAAATTTTCTCAGATTAATGCGGCTTGCATTAGGGTTGTTCGTGATTTGGAGTACCGTATCGTTGGCCCAGGTTAAATCCTGAATTTGATCCGGTAGTGTTACCGAGTTCCCTTTTGATATGCTTAGGATGCGATTTGTAAGCGAGAGGGTTTGAACTACCGTATCCGGTAACGTTACTGAGTTTCCGTTTGAAATACTTAAAATTCTTCCGTTTAATGACAAGGCTTGACTATCGGTGTTATCAAGATATTTGGAAAAGTCGATCGTATGATCCTGCCCATTTTGTGAATACGTAAAAAGGTTTCCGTTTAAATTAATATTTTGAACAGAATTAGCTCCTATGTCAGATAGATCAGCCACTTCTTTTCCATTAACATAAAATTTTCTTGCGTTCGAATCGTATGCTATCAGAGTAGTAGTTCCCACATTCCCAGCTGTTTTGGCATATAAAGCATAGGGCACCGCAAGCATCTGGGTAGTTCCCATAGATACAAATCCGGAACCGAAATCTACTTCAACCATTAGGTAATGTGCCCCCGATCCCCACTTGATACTGTCAAAATTGACAGATGTACCACCTGTCCGGTTAATTAGCTGGCCCATTATCAGGGTAAACAATCCAAACTGATTGGTGGTTGTTTTTTGAGTTTCCTGCCATTCCATGTTTCCCGAAGGGGAATTTTGATATATACTGAACCGTACATCCAAGTCTTTATATGGTAATTCTGTCCCGTTATTATCTCTGGCTACTGCCTGATAATTAATGCCGGTCGGAAGGTCCTGGGCTCTCAACGATATAAAGGTAAAAATTGCTACTATTGTTAGGGTAAACAATCGTTTCATAGTTCGTGGTAATTTAGGGTATGTAAAAGGCTAAATTTTCTCTATCTTAAAAGTACGTTGCACGTTTCCGTTTTTTGAAATTACCTGTATCAGGTAAAATCCTTTTGCATATTTGCTGAAATTTAAATATTTCATATCGCCGCTTAACACATTATCATATTCATAGGAATCAATGGCCTTTCCAAGGATATTATAAATTTTTATGACAAATGATAACCCATTGTCAACGTAAAATGCTATGGTAAGCTTTTCTTCAACAGGATTGGGCATACAAAGAATGTCCTTGATGACAGGTACAGGAAAGTGCGGTTTTCCCTGCTGAAAGCCTTCTGTTAAAATGTGATTCCCCTTCGAAAGGGTTTTAACTGCCATCTCTCCAATTGAATAAGATAACGAATAGCTATCGGCGATTTTGAAAAATTCTCCGCCCGAAGCGAGAAGCACAGGACTTGAAACAGGGCTCTGTTCGAAACAGGCTGTAGTTAGTAAAAATCCATTACATAGAAGAAGTAGTATTTTTTTTAGCACGATTTAAAAGTTTATCAAGCAGTTATTTGAACCAAATGTAAATAAATTTATTTATAAAAGTCAATACCTTGCAGGCTTTCCATTAAAAAATTTGATAATGAGTTCGATAATATGAATTCACCACTGTTCCCCGGTTGCAGGAATTTATTTGTACGATGTTTGAAAAAATTTACAGTAATCCGTTAATTATTGATTGTTTTGAAGCATTACTTACTTAGAAAAGAATTTTTGCAAACTGTTTCCAATTCCGAATTATTAACTAATTTTAAAACTTCATTTTTTTACGGTAAATAAAATTCAAAATAAACGTATGTCAGTTTTAACGGGCGAGATCATTCAGGTTATCGGACCAGTGATCGATGTAAGTTTCGAAAAGAAAGAAGGCGAATTACCCAGCATTTATGATGCACTGGAAATAAAACGTGAAGATGGACAAATTCTGGTAGCCGAAGTTCAGCAACATATTGGTGAGAATTCGGTTAGAGCTATTGCAATGGACTCCACCGATGGGCTGCGCCGTGGTATGGAAGTTGTTTCTGCCGGAGGTGCTATTAAAATGCCGGTTGGTGATCAGGTACGCGGACGATTGTTAAATGTTATCGGTGATGCTATTGATGGTATTGGGACGATTGATAAAAATAACGGATACCAGATTCATAACAAACCACCCAAATTTGAAGAATTAACAACGAAAGCTGAAGTCCTTTTTACAGGTATTAAGGTTATCGATTTGCTTGAGCCTTATGCAAAAGGTGGTAAAATTGGTTTGTTTGGTGGTGCCGGCGTTGGTAAAACCGTAATCATCATGGAGCTGATTAATAATATCGCAAAACGGTATTCCGGTCTTTCAGTGTTTGCCGGTGTGGGCGAACGTACCAGGGAAGGTAACGACCTTCTTCGTGAAATGATTGAATCAGGAGTTATCAAATATGGCGAGGCTTTTAGGAAAAGTATGGAAGCCGGCAGCTGGGACCTTTCTAAAATAGATGATCAGGAGCTTAAGGAATCGCAGGCTACGTTAGTGTTCGGACAGATGAACGAACCGCCGGGAGCCCGTGCAACTGTGGCTTTGTCAGGGTTAACAGTGGCCGAATCGTTCCGCGATGGTGACGAAAAATCCGGTGGGCGCGATATTCTGTTCTTTGTCGATAATATTTTCCGCTTTACCCAGGCAGGTTCTGAGGTATCGGCACTTCTTGGGCGTATGCCTTCGGCGGTAGGTTACCAACCAACGCTTGCTACCGAAATGGGTATGATGCAGGAACGTATTACTTCTACTAAACGCGGGTCAATTACTTCTGTTCAGGCTATATATGTTCCTGCAGACGACTTGACTGACCCTGCTCCTGCCACAACCTTCAGCCACCTTGACGCTACCACAGTTCTTAACCGTAAAATTTCCGAGTTGGGAATTTATCCTGCGGTTGACCCGCTCGATTCGACTTCCCGTATCCTTTCTCCTGAAGTTGTTGGCGAAGAACATTACCGGACTGCTCAGCGTGTTAAAGAGCTTTTGCAACGTTATAAAGAGTTGCAGGATATTATCGCTATCCTGGGTATGGATGAGCTTTCGGAAGAAGATAAACTCGTTGTTCACCGTGCACGACGTGTTCAGCGTTTCCTTTCACAACCTTTCCATGTGGCCGAACAGTTCACTGGTTTGAAAGGTGTGCTCGTTTCCATCGAAGATACCATCAAAGGTTTCAACATGATTATGAACGGCGAAGTGGATAAGTATCCTGAAGCTGCCTTTAACCTTGTTGGTACTATTGAGGATGCGATCGAGAAAGGCGAAAAAATGCTGGCTGAAGCTAAATAATTTGCCAATTATGCAATATGCCGGTGTTGTCGATTTATTGACATATTGGCATATTGATTCATTGATAAATGGGAAAGATGTATCTTGAAATCTTAACACCAGGAAAAAAGGTTTTTGCCGGGGAAATTGATTTAATCAAAGTGCCTGGCAGCAATGGGTCGTTTGAAGTGATGAACAATCACGCACCCATTATTTCTACACTCGATGAGGGCAATATTAAGGTCATTACCACGGATAATCAAACTCAGAATTACGGAGTAAAAGGAGGAGTTATCCAGGTTTTGAATAATCAGATTATTGTTCTGGTCGAGTCATTGACCGAGGCTTGATTATTTTTATCGCATAGACTGACCTTTGAAGTTTTTTTGTAACTTCAAAGGTCTTTTAATTTTTATGAGTTTTATGCGATACCTTTTCATTGTTTTATTAACCATTACGGCCATGAGTGAAGCGCAACAGACAGTTACTTTTCCTTCTTCAGACGGTTTGCCTGTAACAGCAGATTTGTACATGCAGGACAAGAGCATGCCGTATATTATATTGTATCACCAGGCTAATTTTAGTCGCGGTGAATATAAGGAAACGGCTCCAAAACTGATGAAGCTTGGTTATAATTGTTTGGCTGTAGATTTGCGTTCGGGTAAAGAGGTTAATTATATCCGGAACGAAACCGCCGAGCGGGCCAGGGAAAAAAATCTGCCTACAGAATACCTTGATGCGGAAAAGGATATGCTCAGTGCTATCGAATATGTGAAAAAACTGACTAAGGACAAGATAATCCTTTTTGGAAGCTCCTATTCTGCTTCTCTTGCTTTAAAAATTGGCAGGACTAATCCCGCAGTAAGTGCCGTTGTTGCGTTCAGTCCTGGTGAGTATTTTCAACCTCATCTCACGTTAAAGCCGGTATTGGCGAAGTTTGATAAACCTGTTTTTATTGCAGCCACGAAAAGTGAGTACCCTTATGCAAAGGAAATGATGTCGGAGGTGTCAGGTAATTTTATTACCTGGTGGACTCCGGCAAAAGGTTCAGGCATTCATGGTTCACGAGCTTTATGGCAGTCTTCCCAGGAAAACGAGGATTGCTGGATGTCTCTTTTAATGTTTTTTAAGAATTTGAAAAAATAGAATGTCTGGTTTGAATGGGGTATTATAAAATACAGTAAAGAACGCCTGCAACCTCTTCGACTCTTTTATAATCTTTATGACCTGCTTTAATTATTAAATAATTTCCTGTGGTTAAATTTCTCATTGTCCGTTTCAGTTCTATTGGTGACATTGTACTTACTACTCCGGTTATCCGGTGTTTGAAAAATCAGGTTGAAGATGCGGAAGTGCATTACCTCACCAAAAAGACTTTTTCTTCTATCCTTGCTTATAATCCCTATATCGATAAGATGCATTTCCTGGAAGACTCACTGGATAAAGTAGTCAGGGACTTGAAAAAGGAAAATTACGATTACATCATTGATTTGCATCATAATCTGCGTACTTCGATTATCAAAGCCAGAATGAAACCGTTAGCTTTCTCTTTTAATAAATTAAATATAGAGAAATGGCTGATGGTAAACTTTAAGGTAAACCGTTTACCGGGTAAGCATATTGTCGACAGATACCTGGATACGATTCGTCTGTTCGATATTCGGAATGACGGGAAAGGGCTGGAATATTTTATTGACCCGGCCGATGAGATTAATCTTGCCGATTTACCGGAAACTCACCGGAAAGGATATGCAGGTTTCGTGATAGGTGCAAAACATAATACCAAAAAACTACCTAAAGATAAGATCATAGCGATTATTCGTAAGCTTGAGCTACCTGTAATTCTGCTGGGAGGCAAGGAGGACAGGGAGGCGGCTGAGTTTATCCGAAAGCAGGCTGGAGATCTCTGTTATAATGCCTGTGGACTTTATAATCTTGGTCAGTCTGCCTCGTTGGTAAGACAAGCTAATGTGATTATTACACACGATACAGGGCTGATGCATATTGCCGCTGCCTTTAAAAAGAAAATCATTTCCATCTGGGGTAATACCATTCCGGAATTTGGCATGTATCCTTATGAACCGCATTCCGATTCGCAAATCTTCGAGGTAAAGGGTTTGAAATGTCGTCCCTGTTCGAAAATCGGATACCAAACCTGTCCTAAAAAGCATTTTAAATGTATGAATGGAATCGATGTGGATCAGGTAGCAAAGGTTGGAAAGGAGATGTTTTAAACAAAGTTGGGTGAATTGCCCGAAAGGGTTTTTGAATCGTCAGAAAGAATTGGTGAA
>DATBXH010000785.1:0-2638 GCA_036514375.1 Bacteroidales bacterium
AGTGATAGTAATCCTGCAGCTCCTTCAATTCATCTTCGGTAGGCCGAAAGAAGTGCGACCAGCGAAGACTGCCAAGTTTATTCGTTTCTACCATAGCGTTGATGGGTTTTATCAGCAAAGATAGGAAATTGACATGAAGAATGCGAGTTTCCGCAGACTTTAGGAGTATCAAATCAGATTATTAAGGCAGTTGTCTCCGGTGTCTGGTATCAGGATTTCACATCCGAAGACTATTATACAATGAGAGTGATAGTAAGTAAATACATAAATGGCGTTTATAGCTCAAGCAGAGCAGGAACATGTATTGCAGTGTTCAGCTACACAATGGGCCTCTACGTCATGACTGGCAATAATACAATACAGGTTAAATTCTAATGGTCGATTTAGAGGTTGTTGCCCGCGAAAAGTTATAACTGATCGCGGGCAACTTTTGTTTAAACTGTCTATCTTTGATACGTTTTATAGTAGTTAAATGCGAAGGTTTTACAATTTTATATTTATCTTTCTTTTAACACCTTTGGTTCTACATAGCCAGGGCGAATGGAATAACTGGTATTTCGGATGGATGGCTGCTGCTACTTTTAATTCCGGGACTCCGGTTGGAGTAAGTGGATCTGCAATGAAAGTTTCAGGATGCGCCACCAGTAACAGTATATCAGATTCATTGGGCAATCTTCTCTTTTATACGAATGGATTTATTGTGTACAACAATAATAATTTAATGATGCCGAATAGTATTGGATTGTCGGGTGGTAATATTTGTTCGCAACCTATCTTTTCTGTGCAAATGTTTGGAAATCCAAAGCAATATTATCTTTTTACCGTAGGGGAATCAGATCCGACTAGTCCTCCAATTATTGGTTTGCATTATTCAATATTAGATATGACATTGCAGGGCGGGTTGGGAGATATCGTTGTGGGTCAGAAAAATATTCCTATTCCTATTGGAGACAGCGCTGTGAACCAACTAACAGGGATAAGGCATGCCAATAACAAAGATGTTTGGATTGTTGTGCTAAGGCATGGCGCTGCTATCTGTCAGTATCTGGCGTATAAAGTTACCCCTGCCGGTATAAGCTCTCCCGTAATAAGTACCAGCGGATTAAAAACCCGCTTTTTCCAACAATTTGGGCAGACCAGGATAAGGCAGGGTGGGGATTTAAAAATATCTCAAGATGGCAGCAAACTAGTTTGTAGTGATTCTTTAACCGAAATTTGCGACTTTAATTCTGAAACAGGTATTGTGACGCCAAAATTCAAAATTAATTTATCTGCACTAGGAGCTGAATTCTCAATTGATTCTAAATATTTGTACTTATGCATGGAATATGGGTCTGGATTTGAAGGCATAGGCTGGCAATTTGATTTAGCATACGATGATTCTCTTTCATTTATTCAGCACCAGGTTGTAATCGGTAACAATTTGGGTTGCAAATTGCAAATGGGGCCGGATTGGAAAATTTACGGACCAGGTAACCCATTACAGGACTCCCTGAACTGTATAAATTATCCTTCTTTACCCGGGTTAACTTGTGGTTATCAGAAAAATGCCGTGGCTCTGACAGCGTGGGCTAACTGTTGCGTTGTTCAATTTCTTCAAAAGTACAAAGCATATATTCATAATAGTGGATTCTGTCAAAATAATCAAATTAAATTTACAGGGGATGTCTGGCCTCCTCCCGACAGCCTCCACTGGGATTTTGGTGACCCGGCTTCCGGAATCAACAATTATTCAAACCTTACAGCTCCATCTCATATTTATCAGAACACTGGAACTTATACTGTAGAGTTGTTTGTCCGCCATATCGATAACCGTACAGACACCTCCTGGCAAACCATCACCGTTACTGATAGTCCCATTCCTGAATTAGGTTCGAATAAATCAATCTGTTCCGGCGATTCAGTGCTGCTGGATGCAGGATATTGGGCAAATGTCACTTATTCATGGGATAATATTACCACCGGCCAACTAAACATTGAAAATAATCAATTTTACAAGGCCAAAGCTGCCGGAAACTACCGCGTTACCGTAACCAACACCAATGGCTGCATTGGAAAGGATTCGGTTCTGGTGAGCTATACTTCACCGCCCATCCTCACCACCACCCCCCTCTACGATACCATATGCTCTGGCCAGTCAACAAGCATCGCGTTAACTTCAAATCCATCCGGAGCCATTTTCCATTGGACAGCCACCCTTAGCTCTGGTAATATTACCGGATTTAGTGCTGATTCCGGAACAGTGATAAATCAAACCCTTACAAACACATTATCAACGCCCGGTATCGTAACATATCATATTACACCGAAAATTGGGTCCTGCACGGGAACAACCGTTAACTTCCCGGTAACAGTGGTACCGGGAGATTCGGTGAAAGTAACCATCACCACACTGAAGGATTCAGTCTGCGCCGGAACTTCAATCACATTCACTGCCCATCCCACAAACCCCGGAGCAAACCCGCACTACCAGTGGCAGGTAAACGGGGTGAATAAAGGAACGGATTCAACCCTCTTTACTTTTGTGCCCACAAACGGCGATCTTGTCAAATGCATTCTTACTTCATCGATTGCAGTCTGCGTTTCCAATAATCCCGCATCAAGCATCCATCATCAGGTGACTGTCAGCCCGGTCCAA
>DATBXH010000786.1:0-9256 GCA_036514375.1 Bacteroidales bacterium
GTCGGAGGAGTGATCATTTTCCTGCCCAACATCCTTATCCTTTTCTTTTTCATTTCGCTGATGGAGGATACCGGTTACATGGCCCGTGTTTCCTTTATCATGGATAAACTGATGCACAAAATAGGGCTGCATGGTAAATCATTTATTCCATTGTTAATGGGTTTTGGTTGCAATGTGCCGGCTATTATGGCTACACGCACCCTCGAAAACAGAAAGGACAGAATGTTAACCATGCTCATCACACCTTTTATGTCATGCAGCGCACGCTTACCCGTATATGTTTTGCTGATATCGGCTTTCTTTCCAAAAAACCAGGGATTGGTACTCTTTTCCATTTACATTATAGGAATCATTGTTGCCATTTTGGTTGCCCTGCTGTTTAAAAACACCATCTTTGCCAAACAGGATGTACCATTCGTAATGGAACTCCCCCCTTATCGGGTACCTACGTTAAAAAACACATCGATTCATATGTGGGAAAAAGGATCTCAATATTTACGGAAAATGGGAACCACCATACTCACAGCTTCTATTCTTATCTGGGCGTTGAGTTATTATCCCCGTCATGTGAAATATTCAGCCGATTATGATACTCAGATTGCACAGATGAGCGTAAATAAAACACTCACAGATACCCGGAAAAATGCGATGATCACAGATCTGGAGCTTAAGAAAGCTTCGGAGCATCAGGAGCAATCATATATCGGAAAGCTGGGTCATGGGATTGAACCGGTTATCAAACCATTAGGGTTCGACTGGAAAATTGGTATCAGTATTATAACCGGCCTGGCTGCTAAAGAAATTGTAGTAAGCACCATGGGTGTTCTTTACCAGGCCGATCTGAAGGCAGATGAGTCCTCTGGCAGCCTGATCGGAAAAATGCAACAGCAGGAATACACCACGGGAAATCACAAAGGTCAAAAAGTATTTAGCCAGCTGGTGGCTTTTTGCCTCATGCTTTTTGTGCTTATCTATTTCCCTTGTGTGGCTGTTATTGCAGCTATTAAGAAAGAATCGAGCTGGAAATGGTCATTATTCACGATGTTCTATACAACCCTGATTGCATGGACAGTGGCATTTCTTACATATCAAATAGGAAGTTTATTTATCGGATAACATTAAATTATGATACAAAATACCATAGCCTTATCGTTGGTTACAGTGGCTGCAGGATATACGATATACTCCTTTGTAAAAGGTATTACCTCCAGGAAGGCTGGAAAATGCGGTGGCTGCACAGGTTGCAGTTTTAACCAAACATCTCAGATTAATCGTCGCACATTATAAAGCAATGATGATTGGCGGTTGCATTTACCGCGATCATCTCTGACCACAAAATGTGGTCAGGTTAAATACTATTGTCAAATTTTTAACCATTAAAAAATCAAATCATGAAGAGAAATATATGGATTCTTATCTACATCTTATTTTGTCCGATATCAGCAACAATAGCCCAACAATCAGGAACAAATGAAGAACAGTTGCAGAAAGATACCTCATCATACCTCTCGAATACTACGATTGGCGGGTATGGCGATATCGTTTATCAGCGAAATTTCAATGAAAAATTCTCCACCATAAATCTGGAAAGGTTTGTTTTGTTTACTGGCCACAAGTTTACCAGGAAGATTTCATTTTTCTCCGAACTGGAAGTTGAAGACGCAAAAGTTTCCGGAGGAGAAGCCGGCGGTGAAATAGCCCTTGAACAATGCTACCTTAAATTTAATATCAACCCCAATAATTACATAGTGGGAGGATTGTTTTTACCCAGAATGGGTATTCTCAACGAAACACATTTACCAAACACATTCAACGGAAACGAGCGCACACAGGTTGAAACTTATATTCTTCCATCAACATGGCGTGAGTTGGGCATTGGGTATTACGGAAATTCGAACCGGATACCTCTCTCCTATTCCATTGCCCTGGTAAACGGCTTAAATTCCGCATCGTTTGAGCACGGATCAGTTATCCGCGAAGGACGATTTGAAGGGAGAAACGCCAGTGCCAATAATCTTGCAGTAACTGGTTCGGTGCAGTTTTATTCCGGCAACCTGCGAACTCAGATTGCCGGTTATTATGGTGGTTCAGTCGGCTTATCTCCCAGCGAAGCAGATAGCCTGAAACTGACATCCGGCATGTTTGGAACACCTGTAGCAATAGGAGAAGCAGATTTGCAATACGAAGCAAAAGGTTTTGCTGTAAGAATTTTAGGAAGTGTAATTTCCATCCCTGATGCATCAGATATCAATCGTGCCTACGCCAGTAATACTCCAAAAACGGCTTATGGCGCATATGCTGAAATTGCCTATAATATCCTGGAATCAATGAATTCAGCAAAAGGAAAGCAAATGATTTTGTTTGTACGTTACGAAAAGCTCGATATGAACGCCAGCATTCCTGCCAATGGAATCATCGACGGAACCCTGAATCAACAACACATTATCACAGGGATCACATACCTTCCCATCAAAAATGTGGCAATTAAAATGGACGTTCGATTTCTCCATACCGGTAAGCAGAATCCGAGTTTATCAAATCCTTTGGCCCCTGCTTATAAAGAGAATAATACATTTTTAAATCTGGGGTTAGGATTTAGCTTTTAAACTATAAAACATGGAACGAAGAAATTTTCTCAAAACAACCGGTTCAGTTTGTGCTATGGTAAGTATTGCTATGGTTACAGGCTCCCTAACCTCATGCAGTCAGCTACCCATATATAAAACAGCTATCCTGGAGAATAAGGTTGCCGTACCTCTCAATTTATTTCAGCAAACCAGTTTGCAAATTATAAAACCGGCAGGATACGATTACAACATCGCTTTGCAAAAAGAAAATGATGGGACGTTTACTGCTTTGCTGCTTCGGTGCACCCATTCCGATAACCAGTTATCCTCCACCGGAAATGGATTTGTATGCAACTTACATGGCAGTCGTTTCGATAAGGAAGGGATAGTGCTGAAAGGTCCTGCTGAGCGTCCATTAAAAAGACTCAGAACAAGTTTAAGCTCTGATAATGTCACTATTTATCTTTCCTGACACTAAAACAATGAAGTTAACGTAATTACTCCTATTTTCTCTTCCCTATCTTTATATGCTTCACCGAATTCCTGCGGGTAATCAGCATTGGAATAGCAACACCCACCGCCAGAGAAAGAAGAATGAACAGTGCATTTAACCCGTTACTTATTGTTTTTGCAATGGTTTGTGAGTAGTTGGGAGCGGAAGGATTACCGGCAAGAGTGATTAATCCAAGAATAGCCTGGTAAGCGAACACACCAGGAACCATCGGGATTACTGCCGGAATTGAAAATACTAACGGAGGCGCATGTTTGTTGTGAGCTGCCTGGATGCTTAATATACCTATTATAGAAGATCCTCCCAGCGAAGCCAGTAATACACTTACACCCAAATGTATCATATAAAGTTTGGTTAGCCCTCCACAAGCTGCCAGTAACCAGATAATAAACAATGTCCGGGGCGGTACGTTAAAAAGAATGGCAAAGCCCAATGCAGCAAAACCAAACCAAAGACCCTTCTCAAAAAAACTTAACCATTCCATATTTAAAACCTGTAAATAACCATTGCTGTTAACAAACCAAGGGCAATGGCAAATGCAATAATCACCCCATTGATGCCGCGTACCATGCCGTTTAATATATTACCGTCTATCAGATCGGAAAAAGAATTGATAAGAGGAACACCGGGAATTAAAAACAGCACTGAGGCTGTAAAAGCATGTTCCATCGTAGTTCCGACGCCCAGTTTACGGAAAAGACCCGAAATTAATGATGCAGTGAGTGAAGCAAAGAATACGCAGAGATACGGATTAAATTCCATCCTGGTTGATTCCTGCCTGACAAACAATCCGGCAAATGTGGCCAGAAATGCTACCAGCATCTCCGGAATATCACCGCCAAAGAGTCTGCAAAACGATGCACCTGCCAGACTTACCAATGCCAGGATTAATAGACGCGGATAATGTGGCAAAGATGTTAACCTGTCCAGTTCGTTGTTGATCTGTTCGAGTGTCCATTTCTCATTGACCACACGCCAACTCATCCTGCTGATTCCGGATACAATTTTAAAGTTGACACCATGGGGCGAGGTCCGCTTTACACTGTTAAACAAATGCTGATCATTTTCATCATTGATGGAAAGCGTGATTGCCCGGTTGGTAATCAGCATATCGGTATTGTAACCGAAAGCCTCCGAGATGCGGCTTACGGTGTTACGTACCCGACTGGTGGTTGCTCCGGAACTCATCAGCAGTGTTCCTACCTCCAGCAGCATGGCACCAACCTCATTAACGTCATGATCCCCTTTATCTTTCATTATAATTTCTGATTGTCCGGCAAAAATATAAAAACCAACGACATGAATTTACGAATATTTTCGTTTAAAATTCGCACTTACGTCATTCTTTCCGTGATCCGGTAATTCTCGTTTTGAGAAAAGCCTTCCACAAAACCATGTCATCATGGCGTGCAGGTTTTCATTTTCGGTGTCACTTTGTCCCCCCCTGTCAGCCTTTAACCTGTTAACATAATTTAACACTGTAAAATATACGCTGATCCTCAATAAAGTCAAGCAAAAAACGTTATTCATGTAATTTTTCATCAGGGAAGTGGCATTGTCTTTGAAAGAGAAATGTCGATTGAATAAAAAAAACGTTAGCAATTGTTATTTAACCTAAAATTGACCCTTATGTTGGAATTACAGAAATTTGTTCTTCAGCGGGTATGCGAAGACGCCAGGTTGTTTAAGAAAGAGTTGATCAAGTCGCTTCAATGGCTAAGTAGTCAGGATATTGAAACTCTAAAAAAGTGGGTTTGGACCGAATTTGGTAAAACACATTCGGATATTATCAGAGAAGTCTTTTTTGCAGTAGAGGTATAGTGCTCAGTGACCTTTGGGGTTTCGGAAGCCCCAAAGGTCATTGAATACTGTTCGGCCTGAATTGTTAAAACTTATTAAAAACCGTTAAGGTTTATTAAGCGTGAGGACAATACAGGCAATTCGAAATTAACTTTACACTGTTTTTAGGCAGTAGAAAAGTAGTAGTTCAATTAAAAATATTCGCCATGAAAAGAGAAGTTAATATCAGAAAATCTATCAGGGCAATCATCATTATAAGTATTGTAGTTGTCCTGGCACTGGTAGTAAACAACATTTATGCCCAGCAAAAGGATAAGGAAGGAAATCCAAAGTCCGGCTCTAATCAGCCACAGGTAAACGTAAAAGTCGATAAACAACGCGACAAGAACGGTAACATCATCCGTTATGATTCAACTTACACCTGGTCGTGGAACGGTAATGGAAATATTCCGGAAAATGTCGATTCGATGATGAAAAGTATGCACAGCCGTTTTGCTAAAGGGTTTAAGTTTAACGACAAGTCATCTGGCATTAGTAATGATTTTTTTAACGATTCCGCTTTCATCGGTGATAATTTTGAAGGGATGTTCGACAAGGACTTTGGCAATCTGGACAAAATGCTTTCCGAGCAGCAAAAGATGATGCAAAAGTATTTTAAAGGTGATTTTAATGATGAACCCATGCTTAAGGTACCTGACGGTGTAACACCCGAAACTCCCAAAGCTGCACCAAAGAAAGAACAGAAACAGCTGAAGGAACAGAAGAAACAACAGCCGTTGATAAAGGATGATGAAGCTTACAGTACGCAAATATAAAAACTCAGAAATGGGGAGAGGGGAGGATTTGTAAATTTGAAGATTTGAAGATTCAAAAATTCAAGGATTTGAAGATTTTAAGATTGAAACGCGAAGGCGCAAAGACGCGAAATAATGTGTTAATGCGCCAATGTGCCAATATGCTAATAGCTGTGGTTTGTGGACTGTGGACTAAGCACTACATACCATGCACTATCCTCCACTCCCTACAGGCTCCTCCCCTCCTTCACCGTCACAAACCGGTCGGCTTTTATGTTTTTAAGTTTCTGAACCAGGCCCGATGGCCAGGTAACGATCATTTCATCAATGGCTGGTGCATCGCCTAATCCGAAATGAAGGATGGGATTGACGGCACGAAATGCCTCCACGGATGCGACCTGTCTGATCTGCCAAACCTTTTTGCCACCAATGGTTGTCCTGATCTTCACAACGGCTCCAATTCCGGCACGGTTGGAGGTTGTTCCCTCGCACTTCAATGTAAGCCAGTGGTTGGCATTTCCTTTGTTACGGTAGATGGGAAACTTTCCGTTAGCGATATTACAAAGCACCAGATCCAGATCACCGTCGTTATCATAATCTGCCCAAACTGCCGAACATCCGGTTTTAGCCGACGTATCCGTAACAACAATATTGTCGGTTATCGGCTTAAATGTTCCGTCGCCGTTGTTTTCGAACAGAAAATTCTGTTTCAACAGACTGGTGTAACATAAATCCAGGTCGCCGTCATTGTCAAAGTCGCCCCAACCGGCGTTCCAGAAATTACCCATGGGTTTTGTAATTTCCGATCCGGTAACCAGTACAAATTTATCGTTGCCCATGTTTTGATAAAGCAGGTTGGATGCTTCGTCCGGGTGGCCACGCGTAATGAAAATATCAAAATCACCGTCATTATCATAATCGACCCAGGTGCAGGTAATGAGGTTCCCGTTAGCTCCTTCCAGGTCCGGCAAACGTTTAAATATACCGTTGCCTTCGTTTTTCAGAATAAACGCACCTTTGCCCCAGGTGGTAACCAATAGGTCGGCATCGCCATCCTGATCGTAATCGCAGAAGTTGGATGACGACGAACTTTCGGTCAGTTTCGTCAGCACCTCATCCGTAAAAGGCTTAAAATTACCCTTACCGTCATTGAGGTAAACCATGAATTTTGTATCTTTCTTATCGCCAAAATAAGTACAATTGCTAACCAGCAGGTCTACAAAACCATCGTTGTTGATATCGGCCCAGGCGGGGTGAAACGAAGGCCCCTTATCGGTGACCACCAACCCTGTTTTTACAGGATCAAATCCACCTTTCCCATTGTTGTGGTATAGTTTGTTTCCGCTATAATCCTGGTAGGTAAGCAGGAAATCCATGTAACCGTCGTTATCGTAATCGGCCCAGGCCTGGCCGGTTGCCCAGCCAATGTGCTTTATCAGATCGGTAGTATCCGTCTTCAGGAATTCGGTACCTGCCTTATTGATGTAAAGATCGCAGGGAGTAGTCATATTGTTAAAGAAGAGATCGGGATACGAATCGTTGTTCATATCCACTACGGCCACGCCAAAGTTTCGCCGCATATCGGTAAAAGACACATTAGCGGGGGAAGATTCAAAAACCGCACCGTGCACTACGGTATTTTTTGCTTTCGTCTGTTGCGAAAACAAGGACATCGAACAGGCAGTTGCTCCCAGCATCAGGAACAGGGAACCAAGGGTTTTGTAAGTGTTCATTGTGGTATTGTTTGTGGTTTTATGGAATGGTATCAAGGCACAAGGTTTTACCCTTTTTATGCACATAGGATGCCTGAAACGGATGTTACCCTATTTCGGAAATTTGAAGATTTAAAGATTTGGGAATTTGAAGATTTGAATAGAGGTGAATTCAACAAAAGTGAAATTCGAAGAATTTAAAATCCGGAAAAAAATAACATTCTTCGCCTGCGGGTTATGCTTCAAAACTTCTTTGTCATGTTACATAGCCTCTTTGTGGGGAGAATTTGAAGATTTGAAGATTTAAAGATTCAAAATTCAATGTAGCAAAATCATTTTGTAATGTAGCAGAGCTTCTATGCAGTGTAACAAAATCAATTTGTAATGTAGCAAAGCCTCTATGTAATGTAGCAAAGCTTCTATGCAATGTAGCAAAATCGTTTTGTAATGTAGCAGAGCTTCTATGTAATGTAACAAAATCATTTTGCAATGTAGCAAAGCTCCTTTGTAATGTAGCAAAATCATTTTGTAAACTAGCAAAACTTCTTTGTAATGTAGCAAAACCATTTTTCTTATTAGAAAAGGTCTATTTCCAGGGGGAAAAGAGAGCCGGAAAACCCGGGCAGGCATTTAAAAAATCTCATCCGTTTTGTTAAACATTGAAAAAATAAAGTTTACATTTAAGGTAATTTTTCGCCTGGCAAACAACGATTTCCTTGAAAGGAAGTCCGAATCGACGAAAATAAGCCTCATGTATGGCTTACAGTTTGAATAATTTAATTTTACCGCTATGCACGTAACACTTCATTCCATCCGTTTCAAGTTCATCAAATGCTTTGCTGTTCTGTTCGTTTTACTGTTCACTGTTACCGGCTTGCACGCCCAGCAGGAACAAATGTCGGAGGACTGGCTTAAAAAAGTTCTCACGAAACACGATCTCCCATTTGATTCTTATACGGTGCATTACTATTGCTTTATCATGGGTAAGAAATCCTTTGCGGGCGATATTGAAACGTATAAGGATGCCATTGTGGTTTCGAAAGGAAAGGACGACTATACGATTTATACCGCCGATTCGGCATCCTACGATCCGGCAACCACTACGTTGAAAATAAACGATTGTATGGAGGAAAGATATAAAAATGACTCCGAATTAATAGTCCCTTTACGGTCGGACAACCATGTTTACATCACTTATAACTTTGCAAAAAACAGGATTATTACATCCGATGGCCGAAATGATCCTGAATTGAAAAAGGCTATTGATAAAGTCTTTTCCGAAATTGTACTTGCTGCTGAGCAAATGGATGCCGAAAAATTGAAAACATTTGTGAGCGACAGGGATTCCGCCGGATTCATCAACAACGGGGTATACTATAAATATTTCGATGCTTTATTCTCCGATTTCAAAAAAGGCACAGGCCGCATCAAACAGCAAAAGATAATGGTGGAACATAAGAAAATCACGGTTCTTTCGCAATGGTATGTGTTACTGACGGCAAGCGGTAATTATTCCGCCACCACTATGACAGATGAAACATTTAACGGTAAATTTGCCTGGACTTTCGTTTATGAGCGGGCAAAAGGCGGATGGAAGATCATCCACTGCAATTTGGTGAATCCAAGATAAGCGGCAGGTTTATTTGCATATTCGCGCATTCGCGGCTATTCTTTCTAAACCTGTCAAATCACTGCTATGAAAAACTTACTAAAACAGCTCGTCTCATTCATCTTACCCATCACGGTATTGATTTTGGTGCCGCTAAGCATCGAAAGAAATATTTCAATAACATATTTGTTTGCCTTTATGCTGGGTCTTCCTGTCATATTGATGGGATTGTTTATCATGGCCATGACCATTTCGACCTTTAT
>DATBXH010000787.1:0-3578 GCA_036514375.1 Bacteroidales bacterium
AGTGCCGGCAAGGCAGTCAAGTTCCCTTCTTTCGATTCTTCCTTGAGTTTTACTGCCTCATTGATAAACTTTTCATAATTGGTCAGGAATTTGTCAAAATCACTGTCGGAGACAGGCTTACCTGCTTCAAAGCTTTTTAAAGCATTATCAATGCCATCCAATGTTTGTTTATCCATTGAAACTTCAATCTGATGGGCTGCAGATTTGATACCTGAAAAAGCGGTAGCAAAAACTAATCCCCAAACAGCAGCAATGGCTGTACCAATGATGGATATTACCAATGCAGCAATGATTAGTCCTTTGGCTGCATTTGCCTTTTTTGCCTGTGAAAAGGCTACAACACTTAGCACAATAGCTATACCTCCGGGCAATAAGGCATATAATCCAACACAAGGGATAAACGCTATTAATAACGCAATAATTCCAAGGACTAACCCTGCGATTCCGAGACCTTGTCCGGCATTAGATTTTTTTTCTTCCATAGTATTTTAAAATATAGGTTAATAATGTATTAAATATAAAACTTTTTGTTGAAAGTTCACTAAGAATTTTAAATCATTTTAATAACCTAAGTAAACACTGAGTTTTCAATTGCTTTAAAATAAAATTAATTGATGGATAAAGGGTTTATCAACCAATTCTAAACATAATAGCCACGTATACAAATATTCAAATCGTATACGTGGCTATTATTATAAAGAGATATAACTAATCAGGCAGGAAAATTACCTAATCCATTAAAGTCGAGTGTTGCAAAATGATCCTCAAGTGTTTCTGCACGGCGAATCTGAACAACATCGCCATTTTCACGGAGCAAAAGTTCAGCAGATCTGAGTTTGCCGTTGTAGTTAAAGCCCATAGCATGGCCATGAGCGCCGGTATCATGAATAACTAAAATGTCGCCAGGTTCAATTTCGGGCAATAGTCTGTTAATAGCAAATTTGTCATTGTTTTCGCAGAGTGATCCGGTAACGTCGTAAAGATGGTGTGGCATTTGTCCTTTGCCTATGACCGTAATATGATGATATGCGCCATATAATGCAGGCCGCATAAGATTGGCCATACAAGCATCGAGCCCTGCGTATTTTTTATAGGTATTTTTGATATGCAATACTTTGGAAACCAGGTAACCAAAGGGACCAGTAACAGCTCTGCCTGATTCAAAGAAGATTTTTAGCGGCGCAAGTCCATTTGCTACAATCAGTTCATCATACAGTTTCTGAATTCCCTTACTCATAGCCTCCAGGTCAACCGGGGTTTGTTCAGGACGATAAGGAATACCAATTCCTCCGCCAAGATTAACGAATTCGAACCTGATATCTAAGGCCTGGGAAGTTTCCACAATCAATTCAAACAAAATTTCAGCAGTTTCTATAAAATAGTTTGGATCCAGCTCGTTGGAAGCGACCATGGTGTGTATCCCAAAACGGGTAATGCCTTTATCCTTTAAAATTCTGTAACCTTCGAACATCTGTTCGCGGGTAAAACCATACTTAGCTTCTTCGGGCTGACCAATAATTACATTACCATCTTTTAAAGCACCCGGATTGTAACGAAAGCAAATAAGCTCAGGCAATCCGGCACATTTTTCGAGGAATGGGATGTGTGAAATATCATCTAAGTTGATGATAGCCCCTAATTGTCGGGCCTTCATGTATTCTTCAGCAGGTGTGTCATTGGAAGTAAACATAATTTCTTCTCCGCGTAATCCCACTCTTTCGGCTAATTCAAGTTCAGCCATGGAACTACAGTCAATACCAAATCCTTCGCTATGCAAAATCTTCATTAAGTAAGGATTAGGACAAGCTTTAATGGCATAATATTCTTTAAAACCCTGGTTCCACGAATAGGCGCAGGTAAATTTCCGGGCAAAGGAACGGATGGCTTTCTCGTCGTAAATATGAAATGGCGTGGGATAATTCTCGATAATTTTTTTTAGTTGCTCCTTGGTAAAAGGTAACTTCTTTCCGATCATGCTGCTATAAATTTTAAGAGTGCAAATGTATTAATTTTTTCATCTATCAGCATCTAAAAAACAATACTCTCAGGGTTTTAAAACCCTGAGGGTTGATTGCAAATTAAATCACTTTAGTTATTGTGTAAAAAATCTATTCGTTAATCAATTCATCACTTAATGTTCCGGATGCAATTTCCCTTACTTCTCCGGTCATGCGGATGTTCCATTCTTCATCAACTTCGATTTTTAATTCGCCACCGGGCATTTTAACGGTCACGTTTCTGTCGGTCAGACCTTTTTTTACCATGGCTGATGCCACCGCTGAAGATGAACTGCCAGAAGCAAGAGTAAAACCCGCTCCACGCTCCCATATTAAAATCTGCACAGTATCCCGCGACAATACGTTTATAAACTGGACATTAATACGATTCGGAAACATCGGATGATTCTCAATCAAAGGACCGTATTTTCTAATCTCCATTTCATTCAGATCATTAACCGGTATGACACAATGCGGGTTTCCCACTGAGACACAATGAATCTGATATTTCTTGTCCTCAACGTTTAAAACTTCCCCAAAACATTCTTCCTTATTAAACTTTACCGGTATCTGTGCAGCATTAAAGATTGCCTTACCCATATCCACCTTAATCATGAATGCCTTGCTGTTCCATTCTTCTATTATTTGGGCCTTAACTATACCGCCCAGCGTTTCAATGGTAAACTCCTTTCGCCCGGCGAAACTATAATCATACAGGTATTTGGCAAAAATCCGGATACCGTTTCCGCTTTTCTCCGCTTCAGAGCCGTCAGGATTAAAAATACGTAAGCCGAAATCTGCATTATTACTGGGCACTTTCAAAAGGATTCCATCTGATCCTATGCCATAATGTACGTTGCAAATTCGCCGGATCAACTCATTTGTCAGATCAAACGTGATGCCCTTGCTGTTTAATACAATGTACTCGTTTCCAAGGCCATGGGTCTTTACAAAAAAGTTCTGCATGACAAATATATTTTAGATTAGCGGGCTCCGCTTAAAGTTTTCTGTTTTAAACGTGACAAAAGTACCAAATAGTTTAATTTTATATCTTTGCAAGCCTATAGAAATCATTCCATAAATATAAAACAATGGCATTAATTAACGAACATTACCTGAAATTAAAGGCCGGCTATCTGTTTCCGGAAATTGGACGAAGAGTTAGAGAATATGCACAGGCACATCCTGATAAAAAAGTTATTCGTATGGGTATTGGCGACGTTACACAACCGCTTGTACCCACAGTTATAAAAGCCTTTCACGAAGGCGTTGAAGAAATGGGCAAAGCCAGTACTTTTAAAGGATATGGGCCTGAGCAAGGTTATGATTTTCTTCGCGAAGCCATTGCTTTAAATGATTATAAAGCCCGTGGCGTTGATATTTCACCGGACGATATTTTTGTTTCTGACGGATCCAAATGCGACACAGGTAATATCCAGGAAATCTTCGGTAGTAATAATAAAATTGGCATCTGTGACCCGGTTTATCCGGTGTATGCCGACACTACAGTAATGTCAGGGAAAACTGGAGTGTGCATGGATAATGGATACTTTGAAAATATTATCTACATGCCCTGTACCG
>DATBXH010000788.1:0-3435 GCA_036514375.1 Bacteroidales bacterium
ACTACAGCCTTGCCATTTTCAATGTTTGTAGCAACGCATAAAAAAGGGATCTTAAATTTGGAAAAATCGTCAATGCTACTTACCGGGCTTGTAAGCCTTGAGAATAAACTGGAAATATTCTGCCCTGCAACAATACCGGTAGGCAAGGTTATTTTCTTTTCGCGAATAGGAAATGAAAACAGGTATTTTAAGTCTTCATCCTTTTCGACCATGGATAAATTCTCACGCGACACTTTATCGGTCAGCAGTTCCTCCCAATTAATAGCCCGAACGATTGAATCAAGCTGCTGTGACGAATATCCGATGGCATATAATCCGCCTACAATGCTACCCATACTCGTCCCTCCTATGTAATCGATAGGAATTCCTGCTTTCTCAAGTACCTTAATAACACCAATATGAGCGAGGCCCTTGGCCCCTCCTCCACTTAACACCAATCCAACTTTAGGTCTTCTCCCAACAGGCTCCTGTGAGTAAACCAAGGTCGTAGTGACCAATAATAACCCAATTGCAAAAATCTTACACTTCATTGATTTCAAATAAACATAATTCTGAAGTCAAAATTAAACTTCTTTGAACAAAAACACGACATTATTGGTTAAACAAGATTAATAAAAAGATGGGGAAAAATTAGTTACCTTTGTTTTCTCAAAAATTGAACCTGTGAAAAATGCTTATTGAAATAATAAGGCAAACTATCATGATAACCAGTTTGGTACTGGTAATGATGCTGTTAATCGAATACGTCAATGTGGTTTCCAAGGGCAATTTGGGTCGGAATCTTTCACAGTCAAGAATGAAACAACTCCTGTTTGCTACCTTATTGGGAATGATTCCCGGTTGCGTAGGCGGATTTGCCGTTGTTTCGATGTTCACACATAATATCCTGAATTTTGGTGCACTGGTGGCTGCCATGATTGCATCCACCGGCGATGAGTCGTTTGTAATGTTTTCCATGTTTCCTCAGAAAGCTTTATTTCTAAACGGAATCATTTTTATTGTCGCTATCGGTGTCGGTTTTATTGTAAATCTCCTTATAAAATCCGTTAAAGTGCCCTATCCGGGCAAAAGCCACATGGAGATTCACTCACACGAGATTCAGCGTCAACGACATTCCTGGAATAAAGTAATGGAGAATCTCAGCAACCTTTCGTTCCAGCGTGCTATTCTCGTGCTTGGTCTATTATTATTTCTTTTTGGCATCATTACGGGACAGTTTGAGCATGGGTCGCACGAGATTGTTGCCCCGGCTTCTCATGAACACTCCGATTGGGGGTTGGAAAATATTTTATTCATTGCACTTAGTCTTACTGCATTATACATTCTGGTTTTGGTTGACGAACACTTTCTGGAGGACCATCTCTGGAAACATATCATCAGAAAGCATTTTACCAGAATTTTTCTCTGGACATTTGGTGCGCTTCTGGGTATCGCTTTGTTAATGCATTATGTTGATTTTACTCCCTGGCTGGCTAAAAACAAACTTATTGTTTTGGTTATTGCTTTGTTAATTGGCATCATTCCGGAATCCGGGCCGAACCTTATTTTTGTTTCCTTGTTTTACAGCGGTACGCTTCCGTTTAGCATTCTTTTTGCCAATTCAATTGTTCAGGACGGACACAGCACCTTGCCCCTGCTTGCCGAATCGAAGAAGAGCTTTTTTCTTGTGAAAGGGATTAACTTTATGGTTGGATTAGCAATAGGGCTGGCCGGATATTTTATGGGGTGGTAAAAATGATAGTTGATAGACAACAGACGATAGTCCATAAACGATGAAGCATAGTTGACTTTGAGTTATGGGCTATAGACTATCGGCTATAGACTATGGACTATAGACTATGGACTATAGACTTAATTTTTTTAAATATTTATTATTATGAATTACGATCTTGTTGTTATTGGTGGCGGACCTGGCGGATATGTAGCTGCAATCCGCGCATCGCAACTTGGAATGAAAGTTGCTGTGGTTGAACGCGAGCACTTAGGAGGCATATGCCTTAACTGGGGATGCATCCCAACCAAAGCATTATTGAAAAGTGCACAGGTTTTCGAATATACCCAGCATGCAGCTGAATATGGTGTAAAAATTGAAGGTACCGCTAAACCGGATTTTGCAAAAATAGTTGAACGCAGCCGTAATGTGGCTGATGGGATGAGCAAAGGGGTTCAGTTCCTGTTTAAGAAAAATAAAATAGATACCATTTGGGGTTTCGGGAAACTGGTAAACAGCAAAACCGTTGAAGTTACTGATAAAGATGGCAAGAAAACCCAGGTGCAAGCCAATCATATTATTCTCGCAACAGGAGCACGGTCAAGAGAATTACCTAATTTAAAACAGGACGGTGTAAAAATAATCGGGTACCGGCAGGCTATGTCATTACCAAAACAACCTGCATCTATGCTGGTAGTAGGATCGGGTGCAATCGGAAGCGAATTTGCATATTTCTATAATGCCATCGGCACCAAAGTGACGCTGGTTGAATTTCTTCCTAACGTTGTGCCCATCGAAGACGAAGAAATCTCGAAAACTTTGGAAAAATCCTTTAAAAAAGCCGGGCTTACAGTATTAACAAGCTCTACAGTAGAGTCGGTAGATACGTCCGGCCCGCTGTGTAAGGTAAAGGTAAAAACACCCAAAGGAGAAGAGATTTATGAAGCTGAAATTGTACTTTCTGCAGTTGGTATAGCTCCCAATCTGGAAAATATCGGCATTGAAGAATTAGGTATTGAACTGGAGAAAGGACGTGTGAAAGTCGATCAGTTTTACCGCACCAATGTTGCCGGAGTTTATGCCATTGGAGATATTCTTGCCACACCGGCTCTGGCGCACGTTGCTTCGGCTGAAGGAATTACCTGTGTGGAAAAGATTGCAGGCTTGAACCCTCATCCGATCAATTATAAGAACATACCGGGATGTACGTATACCAGCCCGGAAGTCGCCTCTGTTGGTTATACCGAAAAAGCAGCCAAAGAAGCCGGCTATGAAATAAAAGTCGGGAAGTTTCCTTTCACTGCATCTGGTAAAGCAAGTGCTGCCGGTGCTAAAGAAGGTTTTGTAAAAGTGATTTACGATGCCAAATATGGCGAACTCCTGGGGGCACATCTGATTGGATATAATGTAACCGAAATGGTGGCTGAAATGGTTGTTGCACGCAACCTCGAAACCACAGGACACGAAATCATTAAATCGATCCATCCGCACCCAACCATCAGCGAAGCCATAATGGAAGCAACAGCTGCTGCGTATGGAGAAGTGATACATATTTAATGAAAGAAATTAAGAAATGAAAGAATGAAATGATGGAGTGATGAAGTTAGCGATAAACTGAACTAAGCTCAATCCCTTAATCATTTTCTTCATCTCATTTTTTCATTTCCTTCATTCTTTTCATTACTTCATTTCTTAATTCCCTTAATTTCTTTCATTTTTTCATT
>DATBXH010000789.1:0-2073 GCA_036514375.1 Bacteroidales bacterium
TCAAATCATGATGTGCGCGACTATCAAAACACATTAATAAATCTTGTATTCCGGAATAATTCAACATACCTGGCCAGTAATTTTAATTATTCATTAACAAAAAAACGATTAATTATGATGACGAACAATAATTCTTTACGAAAAGCAATTTATCTAAAAATTGCAGCAGTTCCTTTATTCCTGATTTTAGCAATTACATTAACCTTTAGTCAGGAAAATAAGAACCAGAAGACTGTAGTGAACTTTGAAAATGAATGGTGGTATCAAATTCTAAAAAAGCACCATCTTGAGGTACAAGCGTTCAATAATTTCGAAAGAGTTTTCGAAATGGGTACAAAGAATACAATTAATAACAGAATTGTTACTTTAGAAAATGCTTTCTTCCTGATAAAAACCAATAATGATGAATATTTTATTTTAAAATCTCCATTGGCATATCATGATTTGGATAAAAATATCATTACATGCGATAAAGGAACAATGGAAACATATAAAATTAAGTCGGAAGATACCGAGTCGTTTGAAAAGCGATCCTTTGATAAACTTAAATTACAAATAACTGACGGTAATCCAAAATACGAAGCGGAAAGTGTAAGCGGTATGACGAAGACAAAGAAATAACCATTAGTGCATAACACAGTGTAGCAGTAATAAGGGGTTTGATGGGTTATCCAAGGTTTTCACCCGCAGCAAGTTTATTGTTGGTCTGCATGAATCGCTCCGAAACTCCTTACTACTGCTACACTCAACGTTTAGGGCACCATTCGAAAAACGACACTGCAAATGAACATAAATCCCAGGAAATGATTATATTTGAAGTACTTTATCTAATCTGATGAAACATGTTTAATTCAATAGACATAGACCGAAAAAACCTTACAATTATGGGAGTCAAATTTTCCGATTTGAAAACGTTGGAAAGTACTGCAAATGCAATAGGAAGTAATATGTTTGAAGGTTATAAACCAACTCCTAAAGGCATAGAAATTATCAGAGATTATGTGATTGGTAAAATTACATTACCTGAATTAATAAAATTTGCAAAGGAAAAGGCATATGTCTAATTTCTTATAATTTTTGTACCTTAAACCACCGAAAGGTATACCCATTTAACCGCAGTAGCGATACATAAGCTAAAAGTCCGTTCGATCATTTGGAAATTAATAACTAAGCACATACATTTAGACAAAGATTACTGCCTTGAGAATATGGATAACCAAATACTAAAGATCTTGAAATAACTAAATAAATCAACATATTACCAGCCCAAAATACTTGTGCTATAATAATGATAACAGCAATTGGAGTAATGGGCATGTTTAGTGGCAATTTTAAAACAAGCTATCGTATGAAATTACAAGTCTTAATAATATTTTGCTTTTTGATTGGTTGTAACGCTGGTCGTGTCGATTCTAAAATTCAAGGAATAGATATTCCAGACAGTTTATTTGTCAATAATGGACTTAAGAATACTAAAGATTTTAAAGGGGCTAGCCAAGACAAATATCTCTTGGATAAATCGACCGCAATAAAACTTTATTTTCCATATTTAAAAAAACAATTTGGGTATTCGGATTTGGATTTGCCAAATCTTAATATTCCGAGTATTCAATATGTTTCTAAAATGGATAAAATAGGTAATATTCTACCGATTGTAATTAATGCTTCTGGAGATGATTTGGATGAATTGATTTTGATTACCTTAGACAAGGATTTAAAATTCATTGATGGATTTTATCTTTCAGGAAATAATGGTTGTGTAGGATTGGATGAACAGAATTTACCTTATGTGAAAGCTTGTCCAGAGCGAGAATCAAACATAGATAAGATTATTACGACTTATCATAAAAAAATAACCTATAAAGTTGGATCAAACTCTAATTTTGAGTCTGTTATTATAGATTCGTTGACTTATAAAACTACAATAAGTGAATTGGGATTATTCTCAACCAAAATGATTGATAGTACAAGAGTGATTAGAAAAGAAAAATAAAAACAGCCACTAACACCGCATATAATTTATTGGGGTAGCGTAGCAAATTGCAAAGGTTTTGCTTTTATTCAAGTTTATGT
>DATBXH010000790.1:0-7068 GCA_036514375.1 Bacteroidales bacterium
AGTTCCGTAACGGCTTTCACAAGCTCCGGACGGATACCGGTTTCTTCAAATGTCATAAAATTTTTATTTAGTCCGTACAATAGGTGTCTCCGATTCCTGATTCCTGATAACAAAAGATTTACACCCTACTGCGAACCTAAAACCGTTACACCAAATTAAGGTTGCAAATGTAACAAATGTTTTGAATTTCAGTATCCATTTATGATAATTTTTAATTATCAGATGATTTGTCTTTTTTAACTATCGCTTTATTGAGAATAGAGTATTAACATCTTAACTATTATTGAATAGTATGTCTTCAACAACAAAAAAAGCACTTGTACTAAGTGGTGGATCAATTAAAGGGGCTTACGAAGCAGGAGCCTTAAAAGCAGTATTTGAAACCGGGTTTGAACCGGAAAGTATCTATGGGATTTCAGTGGGAAACCTGAATAGTACTTTTATTACGCATGAGGCCGCAAAGCAGTTTATTGAAACAGGTAAGGTAGATTGGATGAAAGTAAGCGATGAGCTTTGGAAATTCTGGAGTACTGAAATTGATGAGCCCAAAAAACTGGTCAAACAAAAATGCAATTTGTTATTGTTATTGAGCTTAAATTGGGGGCTGATCTTCAAAAAATTTGATTCTATTCTCGACACAACGCCTTTACAAAATCTTATCAAAAAGAGGATTAATCCGGATGTAATAAAACAGGCACCGGTTAAACTGAACATTGGAACCGTGAATATTTACAATGGTGAGATTGTTTATGTAGATCCTAAGCACAAAGATTTTCTTGATTATGTAATAGCGAGTACTGCCATTCCCATTATGATGCCTGTAAAAAATATCGGAGGAATTCCTTACCTTGACGGAGGCTTGCGTGACGTAGCACCTTTTGGTAAAGCAATTAATGATGGGGCAAATGAAATTGTTTGTGTATGTTGTCAATCAGAGAAACTAGCTAATCAAACTTATAATTATCGTGATTTGGTGGTTCTGGTTGATAAAGTAATGGATATTGTGGTAACGGAAATCATTAACAACGATCTGAAAATGGTCAATACCATTAACCAGCTTGTGGGAGAGCATCCGGGACACAATGGTAGCCGCCATGCCAGATACAGACATGTAGAATCTACGCTGATTCGTCCGGACACTGAAATTTTTCTCGATATTCAAAAATTTACTCAGAAAGACATTATCGATTTAATGAACAGGGGCTATCAGGATGCCAAAACCAAATTGGCAGGTAAGCAGGAAATGGTGGGAGAAAAGATAGGTTCTAATTAACCGGAATGTTTATGAAATAAGAAATTTGAGGGGAGATGTTTGTGAACTTTGTCACCATGTTTGTGCCAGTGTTCGCTGATTAAGTTGGTTCGAACCAATAGTTCGGTATCCGTGAGAATTTCTTCTGTTGTCCCGATTTTCACCATCTTATGGTCTTCGGAAAGTACTGCTACTCGGGGTTGTAAATGATCCACAAGCTCCAGATGATGGGTGGTCAGAACAATTGTTTTACCTGCCTGGTTGAGATGGATTAATAACTCAACCAGAAATGAACGGGTTTTAGGATCAAGTGCAGCCATAGGTTCGTCAATCAACAAAACATCAGGATTCATGGTAAGGACAGAGCCTATGGCTACCCGTTTTTTTTCGCCTCCCGAAAGCATATAAGTGGGTCTGTCTCTCAGGCAGTCAATGTTTAGTATTTGCATTACAGATTCAGCCCGTTCCATGGCTGTCTGTCTATCTTTTCCCATTTGCAAAGGACCAAACAAAAGTTCGTCCAGGACAGTTGGGCAAAATAGCTGGGAATCGGAGTTCTGAAAAACATACCCCAGGCTTTCCCTGAAATATTGATTAAATGAAGCGGATTTTAAAGTTTCTTCCGTAATTATCTGATCTTTAAAATAAACATTCCCGTTCGTTGGGAAAAGCAAACCACTGATAATATGCAGTAACGTGGTTTTACCACATCCGTTGGAGCCAATAATAGCAAAGATTTCTCCCTGCTTTACCGAAAAGCTCAGTTCCGAAAGTGCTTCATGCTTTTGTGTATATTGATAAGTTACATGATTAAGCGTTATAATGTCGTCGTTCATATTCTTTAAATCAAATAAATAATGAGGCTTGCTGCAAGGACTATTGTTATAAATGCAAAATCAATCATGGCAAGCTTTCGCAAGTAGCAAAAATCTACTTTCCCGGAAAATCCTCTGGCTAACATTGCTTTGAAAACTTCCTCATACTTTAGCCACGATTTGCGGAAGGTGTGAGCAATCCGTCCTGCAATAATCCGGTTTGCTTCGGAATTCTTAACTTTTTTCCACCATCTGAGCTT
This sequence comes from Bacteroidales bacterium, assembly GCA_036514375.1. Lineage (GTDB taxonomy): Bacteria > Bacteroidota > Bacteroidia > Bacteroidales > JAAUTT01 > JAAUTT01. The sequence continues at coordinate 2,328 of DATBXH010000790.1, forward strand.
TAAGGCAAAATAAGTTTCCTGTATGGTGTGAGCCATGATGAATATGAATTTATAAGTCATGGTGATAATTAACAAAAACATATCAGGTACTCTCAGTATTTTCAAAGCTTTTATGATTTCGTTAAAAGGTGTTGTACTGATGATAAGGAAAGTTACCGTTAAAGAATTCACTACTTTCAGGTAAAGCCTGATAACTACAAGCACCCCTTCCTTTGTAATACCAATTTCGGAAGGGATGTGATAAATCCAGAAGGTTTTAGGTTCTTTTAAATGAATGAAAAGAATAAAAATTTTGCCGGGGGTTATCAGATTCAGGGCCGCAGGGGCAACCACCAGAAGACCAAAGAAGAAGCTGAAGATCAGTATTTTTTTGTAATGACCAATCAAATCTATCCAGGACAATAGACCCATTATGAGTAAAAATGCTGCCATATAAAGCTGTGAAGATAGCTGCCTAATTACATTGGCCTCTATAATAAAGCATAACAGGAAAAGAATTTTTATCCGGGCGTCTATTTTTTGCAAAAATCCCTGAGTCATGGAGGTTTCGCCCTGTAAATAGCCCGCTTTTATAAATACGGCTACCTTGCGAAGTGTTATATCAATAAAGGATAAGGATTGCCCGCCGGTTCTTTGTTCAAAAGGAGCTATCCTGTTTTCGGGTCTTAATAGAAATTCCGGAATCTGGTCCCTCATCTTCTATGTGTTATTTTTAGGACACCGTAGGTGATTAATGAAATTACACTAAGCCCTACAATCCCTGATAAAATATAACTTCCGGATCGTTTCCAGAGGGAATCATTTTCGTTCCCCAGATTATAATCTGCAGCAGGCGCTTTGTAAAGCCTGGCATCCTTCTGCATCCCTTTGGGTGTATAACCTTTTTCTTTGGCTACTTCTTCAGTTGACCATTCTCCCCAAGGCTTTCCTGCGTGGAATATTTTGGGAAGGATGATTCCAAGCGGCGAAAGCAAAGCCAGCACCAATAATCCGATCCATAATTTTTTGTTAAAACTTCCCACCGTTCAGGGTTTTAGTACTTCGATCAGGCCGTGGTTGTTTTTGTAAAAATACTTAAAAAGGACGGCAGTAACGAATCCTTCCACAATTCCAAATACCAGCAAATTTTCTACAGCCATTACGGGAAGTGCGATGCTTAATGGAAAGGGAGAGTGCAAGGCCTGTCCGTTTTCAGATGAAATTAACGGCTGTATTCCTAATTCAACGGCTGTAACAACGGCTGCGACACAAAGCCCGGCGTACCCTGCAAAAAAAGCAGCTATCCCTATTCTTGCGGGTTTTTCAGATTTTCCCCTGATCACTTTAAATGTATAATATGCCACAAACGAGATAATCACTGCCATGTTAATACAGTTGGCGCCAATAGCTGTAATCCCTCCGTCACCAAAGATTAAAGCCTGGAGAATTAAAGCTACCGAAACCGAAACAATGGCTACCCACGGGCCTAAGATCAGGGCTATTAAAGCAGCTCCAACCGCATGACCAGATGTGCCCCCTGGGATAGGTATATTAAACATCATGATCAGAAATGAAAATGCCGATGCCATGCCAAGAAAGGGAATAAGTTTTACGGTAAGTTTTCGTTTTATTTTCCTGACGGCCACGCTTATGAATGCAATGAAAACTACATAAAGCGGCACATATGTTTGTGGGCTTAAATATCCATCCGGGATATGCATCGTGCGGAAGATTCATGAATTAAGGCACAATGATAGAGGATTTTTTTAAGGTATACAAGTCACTTTTTTTCTATCTTCGTGGTCAAAAATTTGAAAGATAAGACATGAAGCCAACTCTCGTTATTCTTGCAGCAGGCATGGGAAGTCGCTACGGTAGCCTGAAACAAGTCGATCCTGTGGGACCATCAGGTGAAACAATTCTCGAATATTCGGTTTATGACGCAATCCGAGCCGGTTTTGGCAAGGTAGTTTTTGTAATTCGCCGTGATATTGAAAAAGATTTTAAAGAGATTTTTATTAATAAGCTCCAAAAACACATTGAGATAGAGTACGTTTTTCAGGAGTTGGACATGGTTCCGGCCGGGATAAAAGTTCCTTCGGAGAGGGTAAAACCTTGGGGAACCGGTCATGCAGTGATGGTAGCAGCTTCGAAAGTGAAAGAGCCGTTTGCCGCTATTAATGCCGATGATTATTACGGGGCCGATGCTTACAAAAAAATGGCTGATTACCTTTCAGCACTGAATAATACTAAAACCAATTATTCTATGGTTGGCTTCGAACTTGATAATACGTTATCCGAACATGGCCTGGTATCCCGTGGTGTTTGTGAGGAAGATGCTCAGGCAAATTTAATAAGCGTTGTAGAGCGAACCAAAATCGGCCGCGATGAAAAGGGCGTGGCGTATAAAGATGCTGACGATAAGTCGGTATATATAAGCGATAAGTCTATCGTATCTATGAATTTCTGGGGTTTTACTCCCATCTTCTTCAAACAATTGGAACAACATTTTCAGGAATTTATAAAGAATAACTATACCAATCCGAAAGCCGAATTCTTCCTTCCATTTGTAGTTGACGACCTTATTAAAGCCAAACAGGCAACTGTTAAAGTGCTTCGGAGTACCGATCGTTGGTTTGGGGTGACATACAAAGAAGATAAACCTTTGGTTGTAGCTAAAATCAAGGAATTGGTTGAAAAAGGAGTTTATCCCAAGGTGTTATGGAAGTGAAAAAGACATTTAGATAAATACTTCATAATTGATTCCTTATTAATTACTCCGGATGGGGTATAGTATTTATAGAAGGCTGTTTTAAAAGTCAATTTAAGCGGCGGGATTGCAAATCCCGCCGAGCGTACCGCACAGAAAAACAAGTTATATCGCTGAGTTGGGACTAGCTTTTTTGATTTAATTCATTCAATCTTTGTGTCTCTGTGTCCCTGTGTTTGGTTCTTTATTCCACCCGTATTTCTGTTGATACGCTAAAGCTTTTCCCCGGTATAACTTTTACCACATCATCATAGGTATTCACGGCTTCAATACAAACCATAGATTTATATCCATCATCGGGCATGTCGGGTATATTTTTGGCATTTTCCCATGGGTTCCAAACCACGGTGACATTACTTCCTTTCTTTGCCACGTGGATTTTCCTGTTAAACCCATTATCTTCGATAATACATTCTGCCGAATGATTGATGTAACGTCTGTTTTCCTCTTGTTTAATCATCAATAAATCTTCCGATTGCTTTCCGGTCGGTTCCTTTTCAAACCCCTTGTAATAAACCGTTCCTTTGAGTCCATGTATTTTAGTATTGGTGACATCGCTGATGTTAAAGTAAGTATGTAAAGCGTCGGAACAAACGAAGGCTTCGGTTCCTGTATTGGTATAAGTAAGTGTAACCTCAAGAGATCTGCCAACTACAATTTTCATCTCCGCACGAAAGGAGAATGGCCAGATGCTTTTTGTATGAGAATTACTCTCTAATTCAAGCATAAGTTGAGTTGAGCCGTTTGCAAGTGCTGTTGTGCTGAGGACGCTCCAGGTTAAAAGCCTGGCAAAACCATGTTGCGGCTTTGTGCTGTCAGTAGCATGTGGCCCAAACCATGGGAAACAGACCGGTATTCCTCCACGAATGGGTTTCCCGTCTTCAAAGATGCTGTTCGCACTTATACAAAGAACATCTTTTTGTCCTTCAGGCTGATATTTTAATACATGGGCACCATATAATGATACTTCTGCCTCGGCCAGCTTGTTTTTTATGAAGGCTGTAGGAAGGCCTCCCTTACCGTCTTTAAATTCGACATGCCCGGGAATAGCATATTTTTGGTTTAATTCGTTAATGATCATTTTTGTAATATTTGCTTAATTTAGTCAATACATTGATTTTTTATGATTTATAAAGATAGGTTATTTTTTGTTTGTTAATTATTTCATTCGTCTGTTTTTTGTTTGAACGTGGAATTCGCTTAAATTTGAAAACCTGAACAAATACGCTTCCTTTTAAAAAATGAGGAATAATTAATAAACAGAAAAACATGGAACTGAATTTGACCACCGCGCATATTGAAGCTCTCAAAAAATTTCAGAAAAATGAAATAACGGAATATCACATTTATACACGGCTTTCAAAAGTTATAAAGAATCCGAACAATGCCGCCGTGCTTGAACGAATAGGTAAGGAAGAAAAAGCACATTATGAGGTTTGGAAGAAATATACTCAAACGGAAGTAAAACCTAATTTTCTACGCATTCATTGGTTTTATTATATTTCAAAAATTTTTGGGATTACGTTTGGGATCAAATTGCTGGAGCATGGTGAAGAAGGCGCTCAAAAGGCTTATGCCAAATATCTTGCTGATATTCCCGAAGCAAAAAGGATTATGGAAGAAGAGGATGCTCATGAGCATGAATTAATTGGTTTAATCGATGAGGAACGTCTTAAATATGTAGGTTCTATTGTACTAGGATTGAATGATGCATTGGTTGAGCTCACAGGTGCATTAGCAGGTTTATCATTGGCATTACAAAATACAAAGGTCATAGCTATGGCCGGCCTTATTTCTGGTATTGCAGCCGGTTTTTCTATGGCAGCAGCTGATTATCTCTCCCAAAAGGCTGATGAAGGTAGTAAGAATGCAGTTAAATCTGCTACCTATACGGGTCTGGCTTATTTCATAACCTTATTTTTGCTGATTGCTCCTTATTTATTGCTCAGTCATTATATGGTCTGCCTTGGCGTAACTATTTGTATTGCCATT
>DATBXH010000791.1:0-8246 GCA_036514375.1 Bacteroidales bacterium
ATGTATGATACCCTGACAAAATGGAAAAACAATCCAAGTACTCAGGCAAAACTATATTATAATCTTGGTAATTCTTATATTAAAGAAAAAAAACTTGAAGAAGGAATAAGTGCTTATAAGAACTCATTGAAAAATGATCCAAAGGACGAGGACACGAAATATAATCTGGCCTACGCTCGTAAATTATTGAAAAAACAACAGCAGGACCAGAAAAATAAAGATAAAAACAAAGACAATAAGCATAATAAGGATAAGGATAAAAATAAACAAGATCAGAACAAGGATAATAAGGATAAAAAAGATAATAAAGATCAGCAAAAACAGAATAATCAGGATAATAAAGATAATAAGGACAATAAGAACTCTAAACAAAAACAAGGAGAACAACCCCAGATATCGCCCGAGGCCGCTCAACAAATGTTGGATGCTATTCAGAATGATGAAAAAGCAGTCCTGAAACGGTTACAGGAGCAGAAAAATCAGGGTCAGAAGGTTCCCGTATCAAAAAATTGGTGATTTTTGTGTGATATTTTTAAGTTAGTTTGTTATGAAGAAACTTTTAATTCTGATTTGCTTCCTAGGGACCATGCGATCTGCATTCCCCCAGAGCGTACAAGTTACGGCTCAAGCGCCTAACGTTGTAGAAGTTGGAGAGCAATTTCAGATAGATTTTGCAGTAAATGCAGAACCATCCAATTTTATTGCCCCGGAAATCCACGATTTCAGGCTATTGTATGGACCAAGTACTGGTCAAAGTACATCCATGCAAATTATCAATGGCAAATCAACTGTATCGAATTCATATACCTACAGCTATGTATACCAGGCAACTAAACCTGGTAAATATTTAATAGGCTCTGCTGAAGCTACGGTTGGAGGAAAGAAATATAAATCAAATTCACTGACCATAGAGGTTGTAGGAAGCGGGTCATCCAAACAACAAGCTCAAAGTAGTCAATCTTCCGGACAGTCTTCTTCTCAGACAGAACCGGTTTCCAGCGATGGCAATGTGTTTGTTCGTGTCTTACTCGATAGAAAAAATGTTTATCAGGGTGAATATCTCACAGCGACAATTAAGATTTATTCAAAATATTCTATTTCTGCAGTTGGTAATGTAGACCTCAGTGATGCCGGCTTCTTTAAGCAGGAAGTAACAATTCCGCAACCTCACATGGAACGGGAAAATGTTAACGGACAGATATATGGGACTGCTGTTCTCAAAAAATATATTTTAATTCCTCAAAGAAGTGGAACGATAACAATTCCGCCTGTCGATCTGGAGTGCAATGTGCAAATGCCGGTTCAATCCCGTTCACGTGGGATATTCGATGATTTTTTTGGTCCCAGTGTACAGAATGTACCAATGAAACTTAAAAGCAATGCAGTATCTGTTAGCATAAAACCACTACCTGGCAATGCTCCTTCTTCGTTTGATGGAGCAGTAGGCCGTTTTACATTGGATGCGAATGTTAACAAGACCTCTTTAAAAACAAACGATGCTATCACCTTAAAAGTGACAATAAACGGCAGCGGAAATATTAAGCTTATCAATGCACCTAAGATCACATTTCCGACCGACTTTGATTCGTATGACCCGAAAATAACCCTCAACACGTCGGATGCGAATGGTGGAATTACTGGTTCGAAAACATTCGAATATCTTTTAATTCCAAGGAATCCAGGACAGTTTAATATTTCGCCGATAACCTTTTCTTACTTTGATGTTGCTGCTAATCAGTATAAAACTCTGACATCAAAGGAATTTTCGTTTGACGTAGCAAAGGGTGCGGATAATCAGACAGGAAATATTATCACTAGTCAATCGAAAGAGGATGTTAAATTTCTCGGGAAAGATATTCGGTTTATTAAGATAAAGGATTTCAAGCTATTAAAAGCTAATAGTTACTTTTTTGGAAGTACATTCTTTTATGTAATATACATTTTAGGGTTTCTTGTCTTTGTGCTAATAGTGTGGTTCCGCAGACGGATCATAAAACAAAATGCAAATGTGGCTTACGTTCGTAACAGACGGGCTGATAAATTTGCCTCAAAGCGCTTAAAACAAGCTAAAAGTTATCTTACTACAAACGAAAAAGAAATGTTCTTTGACGAGGTTTTAAAAGCAGTATGGCTTTATTTAAGTGATAAACTGAATATTTCGTTGGCAGAACTTTCAAGAGATACAGCATTGGAATTGCTTAAAAATAAAAATATCGATGAAGAAATTATTCAAATGTTCAATCAATTAATCGATAATTGCGAATTTGCACGATATGCACCTTCAGCTCCGGGAGTTTCGATGCAGGATGATTATCAGCGGGCAATTGATTTAATAACAAAGCTTCAGCAAAAGCTTAAATAAAGCATTTGATAAACAAAATTTGCATCATGAAAAAGTATATTATATTTTTCAGTTTACTGGCTTATATGGTAAATGCCCAGGCCGTCGACCCGAAGACCCAGATTAAAGAAGCCGAGGGGTTTTATACAAAGGGCGATTTTTCAAACGCAATCGATCGTTACAGGTCGGTGCTGAATGCAGGATATATTTCGGAGGAATTATACTATAATCTTGGTAATGCATACTTTAAAATGCACGATATAAAATCAGCGATCCTGTATTATGAAAAGGCAAAATTGCTCGACCCTTCAGATAAAGACGTTGAATATAATCTGGAACTAGCCAAAAGTTATACAGTCGACAAGATAGAAAGTATGAATGAAGTGTTCTTTGTAACATGGATTAAATGGGTTCGCGACATGATGTCGGCCAGCAAATGGGCATGGTTAAGTCTCATTGCTTTTTTTCTTGCCTTGGGAGCCTTCTTATTGTATTTGTTATCAGGAAAGTTAGTATTACGTAAGATTGGTTTTACAGCGGGAGTAGTGATATTCATACTGTCTCTGGTCTCTTTTTCGATGGGTTACCAATTACGACATGCTCAGACAGCTAATAATACCGCTATTATTTTTACACCCACAGTTACTGTAAGGAGTACACCTGCCGAAAGCGGCAATAGCTTGTTTGTACTGCACGAAGGTGTTAAAGTCGATATACTTGCAGAAATGAGTGATCTTAACAAAGTTGAATGGTGCGAAATTCGTATTGCCGATGGAAACCGTGGCTGGATCAAAAAAACCGATTTAGAAAGGATTTAGTATCCTAAGACTCTGGGGTAATTTGTAGTATTAAAGATTAGGTTTTTCGATAGAAATCTGCACTGTCTATTTCATACTAAAATCTTCCTTGAGCTGGATGATTACTTTGTCCATGGTTTCACCAAAGGTTTGGGTTAGTCCCGAGAGTTTATGCTCAGGATCGTTTTCTTTTCCCAACTTTTCAATATCCCGAATCACCAGCTTTAAAGACTCTATTCCCATCATATCAACTGACGCTTTGAGTTTGTGAGCTATCTCGGAAAGAATGGTAAAATTATTTTGCTTGTAAGCATCTGACAAATTTTCCCATTGTTCAGTACTGTCGGTTATAAACAGACGAACCATGTCCTCAATGGTATTTGAATCATTCCCAAACAGATTCTTTAATCCTTCCAGATTATAAAATTTAGTGGTTTCCGATGAGTCAAGCACCTTCTGTTGAAAATTATCTTCTATTTTTATAAGATCCGGCCTTACATACAGAGAAATTACACGAAGCAGTTCGTCAGCATTAAATGGTTTGGTTATATAATCATTCATTCCCGCCTCCATAGCTATTTCCTTTGATTCTTTCAATGCTGCGGCTGTAATAGCAATGATGGGGGTAGTAAGCTGAAGTTTTTCTCTGATAACCTGAGTAGCTTCTATTCCTCCCATTTCCGGCATTTGTTTATCCATAAAAATAATATCATAGTTTTTTTCTTTTACCATTTCAACGGCTTCTTTACCATTTTCGGCAATGTCTGGTTCTACCTTCCAGTTCTTAAAAATTGATTTAATCAGATATTGATTGACCTTATGATCCTCAGCCACTAAAATCTTTATGCCGGACAGATCTATATCCGACATATCCTCTCCTATCTCCTCAAAAAGTTTCGCAGAGTCACCTTCTCGCATTGGAATTGTGAAAAAAAACTTAGCACCTTCATTTTTCGCACTTTCTACTTGTATATTGCCCCACATCATTTCAACAAGTTGTTTGGAAATTGCCAGACCAAGTCCTGTTCCTCCAAATTTTCTGCTAATACTGGTATCTTCCTGACTGAAGCTTTCAAAAATGAGCCTATGGTTGGCTTTATCGATTCCAATTCCTGTATCCTCAACCAAAAACTTTATATAATTTACTCTGTCTTTTTTTTCTGCCAATGTTAAGCTAATTTTCACATAACCCTCATTGGTAAATTTTAATGCATTTCCCACTAAATTAACTAACACCTGATTAAGGCGTACAGGGTCGCCTAATAAAACGTAATTGATTGCAGGATCGATAAAATAACTCAAATCCAATCCCTTGTCCTTTGCTGTAGAATAAAGTGATTTTACAATATTTTTTACAAGATGGTCAATTCGAAACGGAACCTCTTCCAGTTCAAGACGTCCCTCGGTAATCTTCGAGAAATCCAAAATATCATTAATGATTACCAACAAATTATCAGCCGACGTTATGATGGCATCAAGATAATTACTCTGGGTTTCGCTCAGCTTCGTTTTGCGCAGCAATTTGCTAAGACCTATAATGCCGTTCATAGGTGTTCGGATTTCATGACTCATGTTCGCCAGGAAATGACTTTTGGCTTTATTTGCCCGCTCCGCCTCGGCCTTAGCCAGAATTAGTTCGGATTCCATTTGTTTAAGTTGGTCTATGTCTGTATTCACACCCATTATACGAAGAGGTTTTCCTCTGTTGTCCCATTCCATAATCTTACCACGAGTGAGTACCCATTTGTATTGACCTGTCGAGGTGCGTAATCTGTGCTCTACTTCGTAATATTCAGTTTCACCTTGAATGTGCATCCGGAGTTTTTTTTCAACCATTTCAACTTCGTCAGGGTGACCAAGCTTCAACCATTCGGCGCTATTCATCTTTTTGGTAAAATCGCTATAACCAAGCATATCGAATGTCGATTCGGTAAGGTATATTTCACCCGTCTGATAATTCCAGTCCCATAAACCATTGTTTCCACCTTTCAGGGCTATCTGGAGGCGATTTTCGCTGGAGGCTAATGTTTCCTGCCAATTTCTTTGCTCGGTGGCCCTGGCAATAATATCAGCTATTTTACCAACCAGTTTTCGGGTATCGCTTCTCCAATTTTTATTGTTTTTATGAACTGAATCAAAACAGAGAAAACCTATTCGTTTTCCACGGTCCGAAATCAAAGGTGCAATGATAATAGAGCCTATCTCAAATTTCCTTATAAAACCACTATTTTCAACTATATCTGATAATAACTCGTCGGTATTATTTGTATAAATAAATTCTTCATCAAGCCATCCTACGTTATGGGCTATTAACAGGGGATCTGATAAATATGCTCTGCGGGAAAGACAACCATCCTTACACCATTCATAAAGATAACGAAGTGTTTGAGAGTCAATATCGAACTGAAATATTGATGCATAATCTGCCTTGATGTATTTCCCGGTAAGCTCAAGAGTATCCTGTATCCCATTATTAATCTGATCGAAAGAAAGGTTTAAAAAACTGGAAGAAATATCTTTTAATATCACATCATGTGCATGTAAACGAAAAACCTCTTCCTCAGCTTTTTTCCGATCCGAAATATCCGTAATTACCATAAGAAAATATAGCTCCATACCAATATTAAGTGCATCGCCCGACATCATTGCATAAACAATTTCTCCTTTTTTGTTGAGCAGGGTAATCTCGTTGTTTCGAACAAAGCCTTTGGTGAGGATTTCATTTATAATAGTAATATATTCCGAATCATCAAGGTAAATATTCAATTCTTTATAGGTTTTGCCGATTAGCTCATCATGATTAAAGCCTGTTATTCTGCAGAAACTGTCGTTAACATCTACATAGCGACCCTCGTTGACTGTAGAAATAAACATTCCCGAGGGATTTGCCCCAAAAGCTTTTGCAAACTTTTCTTCCGAATTTTTTAAGCTCGTAATATCCTTACTGAGCATGAACAAAACATTATGGCCGTTCCATACGCTTCTGTTTGCCATAGTTTGTACGGACACTCTCTTCCCGTCCTTTGTAACAAGGGGGACAAATGAATTTTGAATGTTCCCGGCAAACATTTCTTCAATAAGAAACCTTATTTCCTGCTTATTTTCCTCCGGGTATAGAATAGAAACATTCTTTTGGGATAATTCTTCACATGTAAAACCCAGCCTGTTAATTACTACATTATTAACCTGTAAAATCTTACCTTCGGTATCAAGTATAAAAAGAAAATCATCAATGTCGTTAAACAAGTTGCGGTAATTCTCTTCACTGATCCGTTTCTGTTCCTCCAGCTCCTTTTGCTTCTTTTTACGAAGCTGCAACGTGTAAACCTTTTGGACAACCTGAATCAATTCCTTGTTAAAATTTACTGAACTTTTCAGGATAAAATCCAATGCACCCTCGCGCATAGCCTTGATGACCGAATCGATATTTGCATCAGCTGAAGCAAATATAATGGCATGTTGGCGATCCCGCCTCCGGAGTTCACTGATAACTTCGACCCCATTCATATAAGGCAGGTGATTATCCATAATAACAATATCCGTACTATCATCGGTAGAAAGGTATTCAAGAGCATCTTTACCATTGTTTATAACCTTGATATCAAACCCTCTTCCCCCCAATAAATATTCAATTGCGACCACCTGAGCCTCATCGTCTTCGACCAGAACTATCTTTATTTTCGTTTTGTCCATGACTATTTTGAAATTTTCCAACGCATTGGCGTTATAAAGTATTTTGATAAGTTATCAGTAAATCTAAGATAAAAAGATTAATGAACAACCTGAAGCGAATGCATCAGAAATAAAACCTATTAGCAAGCCTGCAATTTGTACCGATAAAAATTAAAACCTTATTGGTAGATAGGAAGTGTAAACCGAAAGGTAGTTCCTTCATTCTCTTTTGACTCAACCCAAATCATGCCTTTGTGCTTTTCCACAAACTCCTTGCATAAAATAAGTCCAAGACCAGTACCAGTCTCCTGCGAAGTTCCCCGGGTAGATATATTTGTCTCAATTTTAAAGAGTAATGGAAATTTATCAACCGGAATGCCGACACCGGTATCGGTAATACTAATTTCCACCATGTTACCATCCATAGAAGTATTCACAGCTATTTTCCCATTTTCGTAGGTAAACTTTATAGCGTTTGACAGGAGATTCCGAAGTATTGTTTTGAGCATATTTTCATCTGCCACTACGGTAAGATGGCGGTCTATATTTAAACGAACTTCGATGCTTTTCTTATGTGCATCCCCCTCGAGATAATCAAACGTTTCCTTAGCTATGGTGAACAGATTCAAATGAACAGGCTCATAGGAAATTGTTCCGGTTTGAGTTCGCGACCATTGCAAAAGATTCTCAAGAAGGTTATTTCCACTTCTCGAGGAATTATACATCAGATTCAGATACTTATTGACTTTATCAAAGGGCATTTTCTCATAATCCCTCAGCAGAAGCTCTGTAAATCCTGTTACAATATGGAATGGATTTCTCAGGTCGTGCGCAATAATGGAAAAAAACCTGTCCTTTGTTGAATTGAGTTTCACCAGTTCCTCATTGGTCTCCAGTAGTTTTTCGGCTTGCAGTTTTATCAGATTCTGACGCTGAACCAATAAGTCATTAGCTTCTTTCAAACCTTCGGAATGAGCACGTAATTCCTCTGATTGCTCCTCTATCCTGGTTTGCCTTTCGAGCAACAGTTCATTTGTTTCTTCCAGTTTCTGCGTCCGGTCCCTCACCAGTTTTGTAAGCTCTTTCTGTGTTTTCCTATAGATACTCATCCTTAAGTGCATAAGTAAATAGAATAAAAGCGCAGCAGCGATGATCATTGAAATCTTGAACCACCAGGTCCCCCACCATGGAGGATGTACGTTTATGGTAAGCTCAATAGGCTGTGGATTCCAAACCCCATCATTGTTTGAAGCTTTCACCTGCAAAACATATTGACCATCCGGCAAATTAGAATAACTGGCAATACGATTCCTTGAATCTGTTGCTATCCATTCCTTATCGAAACCATTAAGCTTATATAAATACTGGTTTTTATAGGGATTGGCATAGTGTAGCGCTGCAAAACCAACTGTTATGCTTTTTTCATTATGACCAAT
>DATBXH010000792.1:0-3383 GCA_036514375.1 Bacteroidales bacterium
TACTTCAACAGGAACAGTGGTTCCGTCTTTCCGAATATGTATAGTTTCGAAGAGAATACCCTTTTGTCTGGCCTGGACTATTTGATTGTTGATGAGCCCGTCTTTGTTTTTTCGCAAATCATGTATCCTGAGGTTTAATAATTCCTGGTACGAATATCCATAGAATTCGGTGGCTGCGCGGTTAGCCTCCACAATCTCACCATGAACACTTACCAGTAACAATGGATCGCGTGCATACTCACTAATTAACTGGTATCTTGTTTTTATCGCCTGTGCTTGTTTTCTTTCGGTTATATCACGCAAAATAACCTGAATGGCAACTCCTTCCTGGTCGGTAAATTTGGATCCTGTAACTTCAACATCCCTTTCCGAACCATCAAGCTGACGGATCCTGATTTCAATGATCGGAACAGGTTCTCCGGTTAATACTTTTTCGACCCGCTGCTTTACAATCGAATGGGTATCAGGAGGAAAAATATCAAACGGTGTTTTTCCTACAATTTCCTCAGAATTTGTAGCTCCGAATAATTTGACGGCAGCAGGGTTTACAAAGGAAATTCTGTTGTTGCGATTGATGAAGACAGCATAAGGCGATATTTCAACCAATTTGCGGTATTGTTCTTCACTTCGCAGCAAGGCCTCTTCATCTTTTACTCGGTTTAAACCAATTGCAACCTGGTCAGCTATGGCTTTCATCAGCGCAATATCATCGTCACTGAAAGAGTTTCGGGTCCCGGTACCAAAGGAGAGTGTACCGATGACTTTTTCCTGGCTCAGGAGTGGATGGCAGGCGTAAGCCTTGATGCCGAATGATTTTACAAGATCCGTTTTTGGGTCAGGTGTTTCCTGGATTTTTTCAGCAACTACTCTTTGTTTTTCCAGGGCAACAAAGCCGCAAACCGAAGCACCCATCTCAAGCCATTCAATTTCTTTTGCAGTCTTTTCCGGAATTCCTGCATACGCATTCAGGTTTAGCTTTCCGGCTTTTTCATCAAGAATATAATTAAAAAATACCTGGCAGTTGAGAAATTTCATTGCTTCGGCACAAATTTCATTTACTACGGTTCGCGGATTTCTGGTAGCCAGAAGACGACTGGTTGTTTGAGAGAGTATTTCGAGCCTTTTACTGTTTATTTGTAAGGCCTCCTCCATTGCTTTGCGTTCCGTAATATCATCGACAAGCGACATGACAGATTCCATTTTTCCTTCCCCGTCGAAGAGAATGGAATTATACCATGTGCAATGGATAATCTTTCCCGACTTTGTATAGTTACGGTTGGCGGAGATCACTGTATTTTCTTTTCCGCTGGTAAGCCGTTCCATGGTACGGTTAACAATCGGAATATCCTCTTCGTATATTATATTGAGGGTTCCAATGGGTTTTCCAATGGTCTCTTCAGCCTTCCATCCAAAGATGTGTTCCGCTTCAGCCGACCATTTTGTCACAATAAATTCTGCATCCCATTCTACAACGGCCAACGGTGAGTTTTCGAAATGATGTTTCAGGCGTTGCTCGCTTTGCCTCAGTTCTTCTTCTGCTTTTGCCCTAGCTATTTTCGCCCTGATGGACAGAATACCATGCGAAAGATCGGAAGCCAGCTCGCTGAGAAAATCCGTTTCTTCTTCTGTAAAGGGATCGGGGTCGACAGAATAAATGGTAATAGCTCCAAAGGGCTTGTTTTCGTCTATCAGGGGCAACACCAAAGAGGAAGAATAGCCTCTTTTAAGTGCTTCTTCACGCCAGGGGGCAAATGCGGGATCTGTAAGCATGTTTTTGCAGGTAGCTGGTTTTCCTGTCCTGATAGCTGTGCCGGTTGGGCCATGTCCTCGTTCAGTATCGGCCCAGGATATACTCAGGGTCTCGAGGTATCCTTTTTCGAATCCCGAATAAGCAACTGGCTTAACAGATTTCTCACTGTCGTTCTGCGCATAACCAACCCAAACCATCGCAAAGTGACAATCATTTACTACGATTTGGCATACCTCTTCAAGGTAGGATTGTTCGTTGGTTGCTTTCAGCATGGCCATGCTGCTTTTACCCAATGCCTGAAGTATCCGGTTCAGTTTGAGCAGTTCAAGTTCTTTTTTCCTGAGGTTTGTAACATCGCGGGCCACATGAATACCGCCTTTGAAATTGCCTTTTCTGTCGAGTATCGGAGTAACACTTACCAGGTAATCGCCTCCTAATATTGGTTCATATATTTCCGTTATATGTTGTTTATGATCTTTTAACATCAGGGTATGAGGACACGAAGCCGGAGGAGCATCCGATCCGTGAACACATTGAAAACAGTTATGTCCTTCTAAATCTCCGGCGTTTATTTTGTCGAGCATAGCTTTGTTGGCGCGTTTAATCCTGTGTTTATCGTCAAGAATGGCGATCAGGTCGGGGATGAGATTGAAGGTTTCTATCCATTCTTCCCTGGAACGGACTAATTCTTCCATGATTGGATCGGAAACCCGTTTGAAAATGAATGTTGCAAGCGAAACCAAAATAATTGCTATAATCGCTGCATATAAACCGGCCTTTAAAAACGGTTCATTTACTTCCGAAATATCTATTTTAGTAACAATGCCCCATTGAAGTTCCGGTAAGTATGCGCAATATGCCAGCACTTTATCATTACTATAGTCTAGCCCCTTCATGATCCCGGTCCTTTTTGCCAGGGCAAATTTCATAGGTTCTCCGAGCTTCGATCCAGCAGCAATTGGTTTTGGGTTGGCAAAATTGGACTTCAGATGGTCCAAGAGATAAAAAATGGTGTCGTTCTTCAGATACCCGACAACAAACTCTCCTGTATTTCCTAACGTAGCATTGAGTTTATGCTGATGTTTTAAAAATTGAAGCACATCAGCCGGGTTTTTACGTTCCTCATAAATCGATTTGATGATACCTACCTGGTTTTCCGATAACTCTTTTAAATATTCTTTTTTCTCACCCAATACAACCCGGTACACAATGGCAATAGATGTGGCTGCCACAAGCAGGGAAGCCATAATCATAATAATCAATAACTGAAATGTATTTTTTCCTTTCAAAACCATCATGCATCCATTTGTATTATGCCTTTTAGTCCTTTCTCAAAATTAGTTTCTTCAATCTGACCGGACTTTCCCAAGACAGGGCATAAGTTAAAGCAGGCGAAAGCTCCGATCTTCTTCGATTCTGACAAACTGTTTTTGTAAAGATATTTTTTGTAAATTGCAAACAAATTGCCAATTTGTCCAGCAATTTACTATCACAAGTTTATAATTAATTTTTCAATTAAACTTGTAAAACAGTAATAATCTTATAATCTTCGGCGTTGCTTATTTAAAAGTTATTTCTATTACTTTTTGTCTGAAAATGAAAATACTCATCATGGAAGATGATCCTAAAATAT
>DATBXH010000793.1:0-6256 GCA_036514375.1 Bacteroidales bacterium
CAATGATCCAGAAATTTTCGTTATCAAACTCAAAATACCTGATCAGCTGGTTAGCGCGCTTGTTATAACTTTCCGGTGTTTCCTTTCCCAAACAGGCACCATGACATTGTCCGATCTGAAAATGGAAACATCCTTCCTGACTATTGTACAAGCCGCTTAATTTTTGACAAAGCTCGTATTTATCAACCATTTCTGCAAGAAACACCCGAGCTTCGGTTTGGTTGTTAAACGATGCCAGGGGAAGGTTTTCCTGTGCATTGTTCTTATCGATGAAGAACCGAATGTATCCATTATTATCGGTGTATGAGATGATTCCAAAATGATTCAGGGTTCGTCGCTGAGCCCGGTTATAGAGCGGTTTGTGCTTCTTAATTTCGAAGGATTCGAGCAACAAGGCAACCAGCTCGCTTCCGGTTAATTCGTAGCCAATATCAACAATCTGGCCCTTCATCTCCAAGGCTTTTTTTGTGGAAGTATTGTTGAAATGAGACATCACCCTGTCCCTGATATCATTGCTTTTGCCAATATAGATAATATCATTCTTTTCATTCAGGAAGCGGTAAATGCCTGGCTGGTGCGGAAGTTTATCGATGAGTGAGGTGTCGAAGTCCGGATGAATATTCTTTTTTGAAATTTCTGCAAATTTTGAAGAGCCTTTGGGATTTTCACCATTGAGTGACAGAAGCAGCTCAAACAGTTTTACGGTGGCAAGCGCATCGCCCGAGGCACGGTGGCGATCATTGACGACAATGCCCAGGTCCTGACAAAGATTTCCAAGACTGTAGGAACGTTTTCCGGGAATGAGCTTGCGGCTCATCTTTACGGTGCATAACTGTTCGCGTTTGAAGTCATAACCCAGGCGCGCAAATTCTTCACGAACAAAATGATAATCAAAACTTACGTTGTGCGCAACAAAAATGCAATCTTCGGTAACTTCAACCAACTGTTTGGCAATTTCATAGAATTTAGGTGCATCTGCTACCATCTCGTTGGTAATGCCCGTTAAACTCGTAATAAAATAAGGAATATTGCACTCGGGGTTAATCAGTGAAGTGAACTCCCTAACAACCCTTGTACCGTCGTGCACATAGACGGCAATTTCGGTAATCTTTTCAAACTTATGACTTCCACCTGTAGTTTCTATGTCAACAATGGCGTACATGGTGGTAAATTTATGAAAAATCGTTTCATTAAAAACAGAATCTGAAGGGGTTTTTATAACTTGCCTGCAAAAATACCAGCCATGTCTTTTGCTAAAAATTTACTGACGGTTTTATTGCTGTTTACCTGTCTTGAATTTTGTTCTGCATTGCCTCAGGGCCCGTTTCCTGACGCCGTATTTAGCAAGAACATCAAGACTGTTCAATTTTATAAGGAAGGCTGGGAATTCTCTTATCCGATTGTTGATTTAAACGATAATAAGCCGTTGCTGTTGAGTTTTGATGAGTTGGAGAGCGGCCCTAAAAATCTGAATTATATTATCGTATTGTGTGATGCGGATTGGATGCCATCGCGTCTTTCGTATTCAGAGTATCTGGATGGATTCTATCAGAATACAATTCCCAGTTATCAGGTATCGTTTAACACACATATTCCTTATACCCATTATTCCCTGAAAGTTCCAAATGAAAATGCGAAAGTAAAGTTACCCGGCAATTATATTGTGCTGGTTTATGAAGATAATGAAGACAATCCTCTCCTGATTAAGCGGTTTGTGGCTGTTGATCAGAAAATCAGTATCGAAGCGAATATAAAACGACCAACCATTCCTAAATTCCAAAATAATTACCAGGAAGTGGATTTTTCTTTGCTTTATCCTGATTATCCGCTCGAAAATCCTTATCAGACGGTGAAGGTAGTGGTAGTAAAAAACAATCAATGGAAATTTTCCATTACTGATTTAAAGCCTTTATTCCTAAAAACTAATGAACTGGATTACAACTACGAGGACAAAAATCTTTTTCCGGGCGGAAATGAATACCGGTCATTCGATATAAAAAGTATCAAATATCAGTCGGCAAATATTCAGTCTATTGTATTAGGCAATGATACATGGGTGGTTACATTAAAACCTGATAAGCCGAGAGACAAAGTTAGTTATTTGTCGAATGAAGATCTCAATGGGAAATACCTGATTCAAAATCAGGAGGGTACCAATCCCGATAATGATGCAGAATACGCTCATGTTATTTTTCGTTTTCCTATGGAAACCCCTTTGCCGGATGGAGATATTTATGTTTATGGAGGTTTTTCGGACTACAACTGTTATGACGATTATAAAATGACATATAACACTGAGCACAATGCTTATGAGCTGAATATGTTGGTAAAACAAGGATACTACAACTACCAATATGTTTATCTTCCCAGGAACTCAAATGATGTAGACGAACGTTATTTTGAGGGTAGTCATTACGAGACTGAAAATGATTATGTTTTTTACGTATATTACAGGCCATTTGGAAGCAGATACGATAAACTTATCGGTGTACAGGTAGCCAATAGCTTGAAGAAATAACTTGCTGAACAGACTTTATTCTTTCCAATAAATACCTGTCACCAATTCTTCACTCCAAAAATTACGCTTAGATATCGGAAATTGATGCGTTTGACAGATAGTCATTGATAAGAATATGCTCCCGATTTTATGACATTTATTTTTGGAAGGTATTTGTGTGAATGGAAAAACTCATATCCTTGTTTCAGATTCTTCCAAAACTCAAGAAGTGACTTATTTGCTGCATAATTCTTTTTGAGTTCCGTAAAGTTGCTGTCCGTCAACCGACATGGGAAAATACTGACGGGGATTTGATTCTCCCCATTATTTCTGGCTTCTACAGCATAAACATATAATTCCTTAATCCACTCATCTGTGATAGGAATGCAACCTATGGTAACACAATTGCCATGAATGTAAATAGCTCCTCCCGGGTGCTTTTTATCTGCCAGTATCTTATCCGATTCATTCGGATAATTGATGCCAAGTGAAAGGTAAAAATTACTTTCGGGATTAAAATGTGAAATGTGATAGAATCCCTCCGGTACCTGCATATCGCCTTCTTTTCGTTTGGGACCCAATGTCCCTGAGGATGTGCAAATGGAGTACTCTTTAATCAATTTATATTCTTTGCTGTGTTTTGACCTGGCCCATAATTCAAGTACTTTTTCTTGCTTAAATGCTACAATACATATTTCCAGTTCATTTTTTCTGATTCCGGCATTGATAAGAGCCAGGGTCACCTCTTTTTCTTTTTCGTTATAAGCAGTTTTAACCCGTTCAAAGCTCAATTGTTTCTGTTTGAATGATGTATTATCAGCCATCGATAATATGATAGATATAATTAAGATTAAGCATCGTAACATTGCCGGATAATTAGGTACAAAGGCAAAATTAGTATTAATAAGCGATTCTAAACCAACCTTATGCTTTATTGTTTAGTTTTGCAGTTTCTAATTTAAAATTATATGAATAATGAAAAGTAAAAACTATGTACACAAGCGAACCTATGCCTTCACGCAATGGACGCGCAAGCCTTACGCTGTATTCAACAGTCTCAGATTAACTATTAAAATTAGTGTAATGTGCGTTGCTTACACGCTTTTAAATCCTGTGCAGGAAACCAAGGCACAAAGCGACAGTACGCAAATTAAAACTCAACATGAGCTCGATGAAGTAGAAGTTGCCGGCCAGCGAGCGCCTGTTGTTCATTCGCAAATGGCACGGGTAGTATCAGTGATTACCCGCAGCGAAGTTGAGCGAGCGCCTTTTATCAGTGTCGACGATATCCTGCGACAAGTACCCCAGGTTGATGTTCGCACCCGGGGAGCCAACGGAGCCCAAGCTGATATTTCCATCCAGGGTGGATCATTCGATGAAACCCTCATTCTACTGAACGGAATCAATCTCACGGACCCACAGACCGGTCACTACAATCTGACACTTCCCTTCGACATCGAAAGCGTAGACCGCATCGAAGTACTTAAAGGTCCTGCATCCCGCGTATACGGAACCAACGCATTCAGCGGTGCCGTAAATTTTGTAACCGGCCAGGAAACAGACAATCACATTAAAGCATCGCTTTTAGGTGGCGACTTTGATTTATACCGGGGTGCTATCACCGCCAATGTGCACTCTGCGCATGCCACTAATTTCATATCGGTATCCAAAGGCAAATCAGATGGCTATGTGCACAATACCGATTACGACTATACCAATGCCTATTATCTGGGGAAAGCTATTTTTAGCCAAAACAATAACGTAACCTTTCAATTCGGATATGGCGACAATGCTTACGGAGCCAACAGCTTCTATTCGCCTTATTCCGCCGACCAGTTTGACCATACCAAAACCTACTTTACCAGCCTGGGCGGCGAATTGGGTAACAATATAAAAATCAAACCATACGTTTATTGGCGAAGAAACTACGATCACTATGTTTGGATTCGCAGCAATCCTTCAGTCTACGAGAACTTTCACCTCACTGATGTATATGGGGGCGGACTGAATACGGTTTATCAGACTACGATTGGTAAAACTGCGCTGGGGATCGATTACCGCAAGGAACATATTTACAGCACTGTTTTAGGTAAACCATTGATTCCCTGGAAAGAAGTATCTGGCGATACCTCACACTATAAATACAGCGATGCGCGCGAAAACATCAGTGTGTTTCTGGAGCATAGCGCTACCATCCGTAACTTCTATTTTTCAGCAGGTGTCATGGGCAATCATAATACAAAATTAGCAGGTATCGGTTTTTACCCGGGTGTGGATGTGAGCTATCAATTGCCCTGGAACCATAAAGTATATGTAACCGTGAACAAATCGCTACGCTTACCTACATTTACCGATTTGTACTATAATGGTCCCCAAAATGTAGGAAACCCTAATCTGAAACCCGAACAAGCCTGGTCGTTTGAGACCGGACTTAAATTTGCCAAACAGGGAATATCCGGAAATTTTTCCTATTTCCACCGGTGGGGTACGGATATTATTGATTGGATCTGGAATAACATTGACAGCAAATGGCACACCGTAAACTATACAAAGCTGAACACAGACGGATTGGAGATAGCCGGTCAGTTTAATCCCAGGGAAATTTACAGCGCAAATTTTCCCATCGAAAACATCGTGCTGTCGTACTCATACACTACCCTAAGTAAGAATAGCGGAAACGAAATATCCAACTATGCGCTCGATCACCTTCGCCATAAATTGGCCATAGGAATTAGCCACCGTATTTACAAAACCTTAGGTGCTTCCTGGCAATTTGCGTATCAAAAGCGAAACGGTAATTACGGTAAATATGATGCTACAAGCAATACAATGACCGATACTCCTTACAAGGCCTTTGCACTGTTAGATGGTAAAGTATTTTATGACCTCCATATGTTAAAAATCTATGCGGAAGCCACCAATATACTCAATTCCAACTATGTGGACCTGGGTAATATTGCCCAGCCCGGAAGGTGGTTCAAAATGGGCGTTGAAGTGAATGTTGGATGGAAATAAAATAGTTACAGGTTTAAAGTTTAATGGTTTAGAGTTTAGAGTTAAAAATTCAAGCTTCAAAGATTGATACAAACTCTGAACTCTAAACCTTAATTCTGTAACCTGCCCTATCTCCATTCATGTTTCGGATATCGTCCTTTCAGTTCTTTTTTAATATCCAGGTAAGAATTCTTCCAGAAATAATCCAGATCCCGCGTTATTTGTACCGGTCGATGACTCGGAGCAAGGATTTCGAATACCACGGGTACTTTGCCTTCAGCTACACACAACGGGACAGGACAATCATAAAGTCCCTGAATTGTTTCGGAAAGAATTACATCTCCTTTTTCGTCGTACCATAGTTTCACAGGATGTTTACGTCTGGGAAGCACAACTGAGATAGGTGCTACCAGATCAACTGCTGCCATCTGTTCATAGGAAAGCCATGCTTTTAATCCCGGCCAGATATTGCACTGTTGAATGTCTTTTAAGCTACGGCATTTATATACTGTTTGCTGAATGATGAATTCCCTGGCATCGTCATCTATAGCGGGAATATTATAATGCGGTGCATATTTTGAGGCAAAGTTAACCCGCCTTACAAAGTGTTCCACGTCGTTATTCCATAGGGGGAATTCGATTTTCCCCTCCATAATCGCCCTGGTAATTACCGTTGATGCTGTTTCGTTATCTTTTATTTCCGCTGTCCGGCGAAACAAAACCAGATCGTTTACACGATGTTCAACAATTCGGACAACCCGTTTT
>DATBXH010000794.1:0-3209 GCA_036514375.1 Bacteroidales bacterium
GTGATACAACCAACGAATTAAAATTTTGCGCAAAATTAAACTTCCCTGGCAAACATATTGTTCCTTTTCTAAAATATAAATGTTTTAAAAATCACATGTCATAATATCACCATAACTCACATACATTTAAATATTTTTATGAAAAAGATTCCGAAGGATTGTTTACTTTTGGTTTCTTAAAGTCCGGCCCACTTTAAATTAAGTCAATTCAGGTACTTTACGGGCTGGTTCATTAAACATTAGATTGTCATTAATAAGAAACAACATGCTAAGAATGAAGAAGATGATCAGGAAATATGCGACTTTTTTTACTATTATAGTTTTATCTGTAATACTCGCATCCTATACTTTTTGTAACCGTCAGAACAAGGAGCAGATCTTAATTGATCTTGTTTCGCAAGCATTAGAGAGATATCATTTCAGTCCCCTTGCTTACGACGATGATTTTTCACGTAAAGTATTCGATCTCTATCTGAAAAGGCTCGATTTCAATAAACGGTTCTTCACACAGGAGGATATTAAAAAACTGGAACCCTACCGTACAAAGATTGATGATGAAATTCAAAATCAAAGCATTGAATTTTATTCGGTTGCCAATGAAATGTTTTACAAGAACATAGAAAAGGTAAAAGGGTATTATACCGATATCTTATCGAAACCATTTACTTTTACAGGTGATGAAACATATGAAACTGATCCTGATAAATCTGATTTTCCGAAAGATGATGCTGCATTGAAAGAGGCTTGGTACAAAGCCCTGAAATATCAGGTCATGGTAAGGCTTAACGATATGATTGACATCCAGAATCAAGCCAAATCCGATTCCCTTTCAAGAAAAACGTTAAATAAAATAAATGAAGAAACTAGAAACGGAGTATTGCCTGACGATAGTGAAACCCAGGACCAAAACGCTGCAGGTAAAAACGGTAAAAAAACCGTAGCCGAATTAGAAGCCGAAGCTCGTAAAAAAGTTTTGAAACTGCACGATGACTGGATTAAACGATTAAAGCAAATGTCAGAAATTGACAGGTTTTCAGTTTATTTAAACTCTATAACCGGGGTTTTTGATCCGCACACACAATATATGGCTCCCATGGACAAGGATGATTTTGATGCATCCATGTCAGGCCAGTTTGAAGGGATTGGGGCAGTGCTTCAGGCGGCAGACAGCTACGTAAAAATTGCAAGTCTGGTACCAGGTGGTCCCTCATGGCTACAAGGCGAACTGAAAGCCAATGACATTATCCTGAAAGTTGCCCAGGAAAACCAAGAACCAGTTGACATTGCTGATATGGCATTACCCGATGTTGTAAAAATGATACGCGGCAAAAAAGGAACTAAAGTAACCCTGACAGTAAAAAAAGTGGATAGTTCCATCAAAAATATAACCATCACCCGAAGCGTTGTTATCCTTGAAGAAACTTTCGCAAAATCTGCCATTATTAACGATCCATCCGGCAAAATCGGATACTTATATCTTCCTAAATTTTACCATGACTTTAAAGATATGGAGAACGGGCGTTCGTGTGCTGAGGATGTAGCTAACGAAATAGAAAAACTGAAGCAGGAAAATGTAAAAGGCATCGTCCTTGATCTTCGAAATAATGGCGGCGGATCACTCTTTGATTGCGTAAAAATGGCCGGATTGTTCATTTCAAAAGGCCCTGTTGTTCAGGTGAAGAGCAAAACAAAAAGCCCGCAAATACTTGAGGATACTGATCCGGCTATTCAGTATGGTGGTCCTTTGGTAATTATGGTGAACTCATTCAGTGCATCAGCCTCCGAAATTTTAGCCGCTGCTATGCAGGATTATCACAGGGCTATAATTATTGGCTCCAATACCTTTGGCAAAGGAACTGTTCAGGATCAAAAGGACCTCGATAATTTTGTAGGACCTCTTTCACAAAAATTGGGTCCGTTAGGCGGATTACTTATTACCATCCAAAAATTTTACCGAATTAATGGAGGAGCAACTCAACTTAAAGGGGTAACACCTGACATTTTATTGCCTGATCCGCTCAGCGAAATTGAAGTTGGCGAGCGTGAGCAAGATTATTGCATGCCATGGAATAAAATTGCACCAGCTACCTATACAACATGGACCGAGTTGCCAAAATTCGACCAGATAGTGCAAAAAGAAGATCAGTATATATCAGGTAATTCGGACTTTAAGTTAGTGAAAGATCAGGCAGCTGAAGTCAAAAAACAACATAACGAAACCATTATTACTTTAAACCTCGAAAAATACGAAAAAGAAGAAAAGTCTATTGAAGAAAGAAACAAGCGTTATGCCGAACTCACAAAAAAAGATAATGGTTTAAAAATAACGACGTTGAAAAGCGACGATGCTGAAATGAAGAATGACACCGCAAAACTCAGCCGCAACCAAAACTGGATAAAAGACCTGACTAAAGATATTCAGTTGAAAGAAGCTGCACGTGTTATCTCTTATGAGAATACAATGAAATAAAAACCGCTAAAGAGCAGATGATTTTTGCATCTGCTCTTTTTCTATCAAATAATCATATTATATATCAAGTTTTCAATCAATTAAACCAGGGAAGAAGCGGGTAATTATCCTTATTTTACTTAACTATAAATTGTTACTGCAAATTTAGGAAACCGGATCAGTTTTTTAACGTAAGAAGATTTATGAATAGAATTTGCATAAAATCATTACTTTTTCTTAAATTCATTCATTAATCGCTGTGAAGGAAAGAAATGCCGGAACAAAAAATGTTAATTGAATATAAAGGATCTCTCACGTTTAGCATTATTAGCCAATTGCTTAATAAACTAAAAGAACAAATGGATTTATTGGGCGAAAAAATATTTACCTATAAACGGATTCTTATCATCATGGTCGAGATCCTGGAAAATATTCATAAATACATCGAATCGCAGCAGGTAAACGATAATGCAACAGCTTCAGAAATCAATTTTAAACTGGCAAAGACTGATAATATATATCAAATATCCGCAACAAATTTGGTAAATGTTGAAGCACGAAATATCATTCAATGTAAGCTTGATTTAATAAATAAGCTTAGTCCTGATGAATTAAAGAAACTTTACCGCACGATTATTGCAAATGGGCAATTTACAAAAGAAGGCGGAGCGGGCCTTGGCTTTATCGAGATCGCCAAAACTTCCCAGAGTAAAATACACTATTCATTTGAGAATGCAGACGATGTCTTCTCATACTATAC
>DATBXH010000795.1:0-3980 GCA_036514375.1 Bacteroidales bacterium
TGGCTCAGGCGGAGGAAGCATTTTCATTGGCTAAAGTAAATTTCTCGACAGGAGCTATTACAAACCTCGATCTGCTTGATGCAGAAAATGTGGTTTCCGAAACCAGCCTGCAGTTATTAAAATCTAAAGTGGATTACGCAACTAGCGTATTCAGACTCAACATTGCACTAGGAAACAAAATGTATTAGAATAAAAAAGCCTGCCAAACTTTTAAAATCCGGCAGGCTTTTTTAATACTTTAATTTTATTTTATAAAGGTTTTTGGTAAACCCTGAACTTTTTCAAAAGAAATGCACCGTAACGTTTCATTTCAGCCATCATATCATTGTTATCTTCCATAACAACATGCGTGTCAATACTTGTCATACCTGCCTTTTTGGCCGAAGCAATCGTTGTCATGGAAAGGAAAATGTCTAAGCCTTGTTTCTGGAATGCGGGAGCTACTGCTCCTAGCATGGTATTTACCGATTTGGCTGTTTTCATAGCCTTAAGAATGTGGAAAATACCAAATGGCAGCAAACGTCCTTTTGATTTCTGAATTCCTTTGTATAGGTTTGGCATACTAACAAGGAATGCAATTACTTCGTCACCTTTGGTTACAATCTTTACAAAGCGCGGATCCAGAATTGGAAGGTAACGTTTTGCCAAATCCAGCATTTCTTTATCGTCCATTGGCATAAATCCGTAAATATCCTTGAACGACTCGTTGACCATCCGTAGAACAGCCAGAATTAAAGGTTCATTTAACAGTTTCTTGGAGGTATATTCTCTGAATTGGATGTCTTTCTTTGATGTGACTCTCTCATATACTTTCTGGTATATAGGAGGCAATTCTGTCGTTAATGGAAAACGATAGATAACGCAATCCAATTCCTTTGTAAAGCCTTCTTTTTCAATTAATTTTGGCAGGAATTCATAATTGGTCGCGCTATCAACAACAGGTTCATACTCAAATCCCTCAATTAAAACACCCTGAATATCACGGTCGGTGAAGCCGAAAGGCCCGACGATCTTTGTCATTCCTTTTTCGCGACCCCATTTTTCTATTTCAGAGATAAGAGCATGCGAAACTTCAGGATCATTATAACATTCGAAATAACCAAAGCGAGCGTTTTTTAACCCAGTTACCTGATTGTGCTGATTGTTAATAATCCCCATAATGCGCCCTACAGCCTCCCCATCCTTGTATGCAAGCAGCATTTTATAATCACATCCTCTGAACGATAAATTTTTATTGGGATTAAAGAATTTTTTTTCATCAAAGTAAATAGGAGGTAACCAGCTCTCGTGGCCTTTGTGGATTTTTTCCGGTAAATAAATGAATGTCTTATATTCTTTTTTTGTAACTACTTCTTTGATTTCTAGTGCCATAATAGCTAGTTTTGTTTTAATTAACAAACACAAACATAATTAAACCTTGCTTAAATAAAAATGGGGATTATAATGTTCACTCTTTTTTGTTCAGATTATTTATGTTTCGAATGACAATTGCCCTAAGCTTTTCATATATAGCTTGTATTCTGATTTCCTGTGACATCCCATGAACAATAATTGAATAGGTATGAGAACTTATCCAATAAATGGCAGGAACCGAAAGAAATCCGGCAATAACATCAATTACATAATGAGCTTTTATATAAACTGTGGATAATATAAGCAGAATACCAATTGGAATGAGCCACTTAAGGAGTTTTTTGGCAAACTTGGCAGCAAGGTACAACAGTATGCACATGATGCCTACATGAGAGCTTGGGAATGCAGCTGCAGGTTTTTCGCCCATGCTGTGTACAAATTTAAGAGCTTCTCTAAAAAAATACGCATCAGGTAATTGGTTGTCGGGTGGAGAGAAATAAAATTGCGGTCCGGCCACCGGAAAAATGATAAAAATGATATAATAAAGATAGAACGACATGCAAATGATGAAGATTACAAACGAAAATTTTTCGGGACGGTTTTTATAAATCCAGTAAGCCAGCAAAAAGATGAGAAAATAATACGAAAGATAACTGAAATTCATTAGGTCGTTAAACCATTTCCAGGGGAAATACTGTGAAAACCATATGCTGGGCTGGCCACCAAAAATAGTTACTTCGAGGTTTGCTATTCCGGCATCGAAATCAGGAAAGAACACATTATTCATGTAGTCGACTTCCGGGTAGAAATAGCCGAGTAACGCCAAGGGATAGAAATGGCGCAGGAACCGAATAATTTTATAGGGAAAATGATAATCGAGGTATATAAGAAGACTAATAATGAGAACAAAACCTATACGCGCGGAAATGTGCGAATTGATATCTGGTAATTTAAATGCACTTAAAACGATAAATAATCCCGTAATGAAAATGTATGCAAGTGTAATTAAATCAATAGGATAAATATTCCTTAATAGTTTTCTCCAAGGCATTTTTTTAAATCATCAAAACTTAGCCCGTAAAGGTAATGATAAAATGAAAGATGAGCCTTTTCTTATTTCACTTTTTACTGAAATATCGCCACCATTTTGAATTGCAAATTCTTTACAGAGGATAAGCCCCAGACCCGTGCCTGATTCTCCCGAGGTTCCCTTAGCAATTTCCTTTCCCGGTTTAAATAAATTTTTTAACTGCGTTTTAGGAATTCCTATACCACTATCTGTCACTGTAATCATGCAATAGGTATTACTAACTTCGCTTGTGATCCTGATTTCGCCATTTTTTGGAGTAAACTTAATGGAATTGCTGATTAGGTTTCGCAATATTGCAGTCACCATATCCTGATCGGCATATACAGAAAGATCGGGATCCGTGTCATTGATAAGCATTATATTTTTAAGCTTGGAACTGACTTCATGAAATTCGACTACATCTCTAATGATCTCGCTTAGATTCAACTCATTTGGTCTGAAAGGAATTGATGCATTTTGGCTTTTACCCCAGAACAGCAGATTTTCAAGCAATGAGTATGCCATCTTCGAAGAGCTGTTTATTATCCTGATCATTTCCATGTATTTAGGGGCAATTTCAGAAGTGGCCTTTAGTATTAGAAGTTCCGAAAAATTAATGATGGCATTAAAAGGATTTTTCAAGTCATGAGCTATAATAGAGATGAATCTGTCCTTGGTCTCATTTATTTTATGAAGCTCAATATTGAGTTGTTTGAGATTTTCGGTTTGTTGTGCCAGTTCTTCAGCCTGGTGATTAATATGTTCATGCTTTTCCTCAAGCAGAACATTTACTTCCTGAAGGTTTCTTGCCTGATCGACTAACTTTTTTTCAAAATCTTTAAATTTTGTGATATTACGTCCGATTCCTATGATTCCTAATACATTACTATCGTTGTCAAACCATGGTACTTTGGTGGTAGAGACCACAATTTTGTTCTTTCTCTGGTCTAATCCTTCCTCTTCCAGATTTATAAGTGGCTTTTGGGTTTTTATAATTTTCTGCTCATCCTTAAAGAATTTTTCTGCCATTTCTTTTGGATAGTAATCAAAGTCAGTTTTTCCTATCATCATTTCAGGATCCGAAACATTTGTTACTTCTGCCAGAAATTTGTTAGCAATAATAAACCTGCTCTTAGTATCCTTCACATAAATAAAATCAGGCATATTATCGATCAACGTTCTCAAAATAGCAGATTCTTTAGTTTTGTTAAGTGCTCTTTCCAATTCTTTTCTCTTATGGTAAAGCCATACGATCGCAATGATGAAAACTATGCAAATTAATAGAATAATTGCCTGAAACGTGGAAATCCTGATTACCAGATAAGACATGTCGGATTTATGCTCAGCTCTGCATGAGGCCATGAAAGGAGCTATAAAAACAAGCCACCGGATATAATATGTCATTCGGTCAGGCAGCATTTGCAAATGCGGTTTTATAAGTAAACGTTTATTGATATATGTTCAAAAAATAGAATTTAATTAAGTAGGGTTTAGGCTTGAAAAAGATAATGTTAGTACCTTTTAATAAGCTCTCCTCCTACAAACATAATTGATATTT
>DATBXH010000796.1:0-3078 GCA_036514375.1 Bacteroidales bacterium
GGGTAAAAGATCGTGTTAATTTATGCAAATTGAGCTAAATCTTTAATTTTGCCCCAACTTTAGTGTGGTATGAAACTTCTTCTTCCTTCTCTTGACAAATTACCTTCCGTGGCCAGGGAATTCCTTGAAAAAACAAAAGGCCAGAAACAATTTGCCTTTTACGGAAATATGGGTGTGGGTAAAACTACGTTTATAAAAGAGATCTGTTCGCAGTTAGGAGTATTGCAGGTGGTTACAAGCCCGACGTTTGCAATTATAAACGAATACAATACAAGAGATAATCAGGTTGTATATCATTTCGATCTTTACCGGATTAATAAGATCGATGAATTGTTTGATTTTGGTTATGAGGATTATATTTATTCCTCTAATTATTGTTTTATTGAGTGGCCGGAAAGAGCTGAAGAAGTGATCCCCAATCATGTACAAAAAGTTACCCTCTCCGAAATGCCAGATGGAGGACGTGTAATAGAGTTTTAAATAAATTGGCATTTGGTTTGTGATAACCTACGAAATAGTTAACTTTAAACGCCAAATAAAATTCTCATCTCCATTTTACTAACCTATGGCTAAGCAGGAATTATCTCCTAAACCCTTTAATCTTCCACAAGAGGCATTGATACCTCAGGAAGAAAAACTTGAAGTTCTGAAAAAGCAGCACCAATTGGTTATTGGTATTCCTAAGGAGAACGACAAGTACGAAAGCAGGATCCCACTGACTCCGGAAGCTGTTGAGATTTTGGTGAATGCCGGTCATATGGTATTAATTGAAAAAGATGCCGGTAAATCGGCAAATTATGCTGACAACCAGTTTAGTGAGAATGGAGGCTTGATTGTTGATGTCGCTGAGGTTTATAAAGCCGATATCATTTTGAAGATTGCACCGCTCACAGTTAAAGAAGTTGGTAATCTGAAGGAAAATCAAATAATTATTTCATCGTTACATCACAGCAGCTATACGGAAGAGTATGTGCGGGGGTTAATGCAGAAAAGGGCTTCAGCCATTTCATATGAAAATATTAAAGATCAGTATAATTGCTATCCTGTAGTCAGGAGTATGAGCGAAATAGCTGGAAATACAGCTGTTTTGATTGCAGCTGAGTACCTTAGCAATGTAAATAACGGAAAAGGAGTTATGCTGGGTGGCATAACCGGAATTACTCCTGCTGAGGTAGTAATACTTGGTGCAGGAACTGCTGCAGAATCAGCCGCTCGTGCTGCACTCGGGCTCGGTGCTTTTGTTAAGATCATGGATAGTTCAATTCACAAAATGGAACGACTTCAGAGCCACTTAGGTGTAAAATTGCATACATCGGTATTGCATCCGCAGGTCCTCAGCAAAGCTCTTAAATCAGCAGATGTTGTTATCGGGGCCATTCATTTTACGGAATGGAACTATCGTTTTGTGGTTACCGAAGATATGGTGTCGAAGATGAAAAAGGGATCCGTGATTGTAGACATTAGCATTGATCAGGGCGGGTGTTTTGAGACCTCCGAAGTACGCGATCATGGCAACCCTGTATTTACCAAGCACGATGTAATTCATTACTGTGTCCCTAATGTGGCCTCGCGGGTAGCCCGAACTGCTTCTATCGCTATCAGTAATGTGATTGGACCTATTTTAATGGATATTGCCCATTCGGGTGGACTGATGCCTATGTTAAAAAATGATTTGGGTATTCGTCATGGAGTTTATATGTACAATGGTATCCTCACCAATCATGTTATCGGGAATCAGTTAGGGATACCTTTCCAGGACATTAATTTGTTAATGGCGGCTTTTTAACTAACATATTTTAAAATTCAAAAGGAAGGCACCCCTGCCTTCCTTTTTTAGCTTTGTTTACAAAGCAGACAAACAAAAAATCACAACCCAAATTAGGTGCAAGGTACAATAATCTATTGATATTTAAATGTCAATACACTTTAAATTTGTCTGTTTTAATACTTTGGGCAGATAAAGTAAAGATTCCCAAAAGCATTAGCCCTGAAATATATCTTTATTTCGGACACGAATGATATCTTTTGAGCCAATTGAAAAATTTATACATAAACAATTGAGGTACTTCTAAGGTTTTCTTTGCACCTAACGTTTCCTGATGAAGGTATAAGTGCAGTTGATTTTGCTTTGAGGTCAATAATATTTAAAAAGGTTAGTTTTTGCATCCAACATTTTCAAAAATATCTAATTTAGCGACCTTAAATAAAGCTTCGTTTTTTATTTCGAAGTTACCAAGGTTTCGTTCCATGAAAAATCGTGTCATTTTATTTCTTAAATATCTGCTCTTTTGGTATTTGTTTTTTGTTGTTTGCCGCGGTCTTTTTCTTCTTTACCATATCAGGTTAACAAAGGAGTTGTCTGTCCTCGATATTTTCCGGACTTTTTGGTACGGTGCTAAAATGGATTTGTCTATGGCTTCGTATATCCTTGTTTTACCAGGATTGGGGCTTGCTTTGTCCAGTTTTTTTAAAGGAAAAGAATTTTGGCCTTTTTTTAAAATCTATACCATACTTGTTTTGTTGATTACCGGTTTTCTGGTGGTTGCTGATCTTGAACTTTATCGTAACTGGGGTTTTCGCATGGATTCCACTCCATTAATGTATCTGAAAAAGCCAAAAGAAGCCATCATATCCAGCAATATACTGATCGATATCTTTCTTATCATATTTTGGATATTGTTTTGTTGGGGTTGCACAAAGGTTTATTTCAGAGTTTTTCGGGAAAGTATAAAACACTTGGAAAAAAGCAATTGGACCACTTCGGTAGTGATCTTATTTTTAACGGCAAGCTTAATTATACCGATTCGCGGGGGCGTTGGAGTAGCATCGATGAATACGGGTTATGTTTACTTTCATAAAACTAACGTGTTTGCGAACCATGCTGCTATTAATGTTGTCTGGAATGTTGGAAATTCTGTTGCCACTTCAGGCAAACTAAAAACTTATCCATTTTTCGATACGGGCAGAGCGGAAGAGATATTTAATAAAAGTATTGAAGACCGTGGCGTAACATGTAAGCTATTGAATACCGGTACTCCCAATATCATTTTTGTAATTATGGAGAGTTTTACCAGTAAA
>DATBXH010000797.1:0-5030 GCA_036514375.1 Bacteroidales bacterium
GCCAGGCCTGATTCCATAGAACCAACTGCTTTGGGACCAGCAGTGGCCTTAGGCGTAATCTGGTTATATACAGCCACGTTGGAAACATCTATGGTTATGCTTGTGGTTCCGTTTTTACCTGTGTAAGTAGCCCCGCTATAAGTATATAACGTATCGTTTCTAACACCTCCACGCGCTGCAAATTCCCATTCAGCTTCAGTCGGGAGGCGGGCTCCAACCCATTTGGCAAAGGCCTGGGCATCGTACCATGAAACATTGACGATCGGACGGTTTAAACTGTCGGGCGTACTTCCCCATCCCCAGTAAGGTTCATCAGGTTTAGGCCAGCCGGTAGAATCGCAAAATGCAAGGTATTGTTTTTCGGTAATTTCGTATCTGCAAATTTTAAAACTACCCACAACTACCTTGTGCCAGGGAGTTTCATTGATATCCATGCCGTTTTTCTTATCCCTGGCATCACTGTAAAAACCCATGATAAAAGTATCTCCCGGTACAGTAACCCAGTTAGTATCCGGAATTATTCCTGTGGGATCAGCCAATGGTGTAATGTTGGGTTCAATTACATTACTATTTTTATTGTCCTTGCTGCAATTAGTTATGAGTCCTGAAACCGTGAATGCAAATGCAGCAAAAGCGAACTGTTTTATGATTCTTTTCATGATCTTCCTGTAATAAATTGTTAAATGCTTGTATTCATCAAAATCCAGGATTTTGCCCAATATCATAAGTCTGTAATTCCAAAATAGGAATCGGAAACAGCGTATCTTTGGGGTCCGGTGCCACAATCTTAGTATTCGTTAGAAAAGATGTATTAAACTTTACTGTTTTCGTGGTTGGAGAAGTAGCATTCGGATATGTAGCAGTATAGGTATTTGAATAGGAACCGTTATTTATTTCTGTGGAAGCATTAGCTGCCTTGGGTGCATATTCTGTCGCATAATCAGTCATGGTAGAAATGAAAGTTCCGGTACGTTTGAGATCAAATAGACGCTGCCCCTCATGTGCGAACTCAAGACGGCGTTCCAGCATGACCGAAGTACGGAAATCTTCTTTTGATAATCCGGAAGCAATAATAGCATCCGGAGAGCTTGTATTTCCGTAAAAAGCCCTCAGCCTTACTTGATTGATATACCAGTAACGATCATGACCGTCCTGGACATTTGTTATTCCCAGTTCATTCAATACTTCTGCATACATCAAAAGGACATCGGCGTAACGTAAAACCGGCAGATTATTAGCTTTGGTATCGCGATACACAGTTTTGAAATCCAAATATTTAAAGATATAGGGTGCTGCGAAAGCCGAAATACTGTAGCTTGGAGCTTTTGAACCATCTACTTTCCATGTGAGGTGCATTTGTTTACGCACATCTTTATCATTAAAGCTAAACCAAAGTCCCGGTGTTGCAGTCCAGGCTCCTTGTCCGTTTGATCCTATAAAGTGTATGGTACCATTCAGCCAGCAATTATTGATAGATCCAGGTGTAGTCTGATAGAACATAAAGCTGCCGACCGAAGCATCAGCATCACCAACAGCCGTGTGTTCATAAATGGCCTCTACACTTCCTTTTTTGTTGATGTCGAAATAGTCGGCGTAAACCGGAACCAGGTCATATTTACCCGATTCAATTACTTCACGAAGTTTAGCTTCAGCCAGAACCAGGTAATCATTGTTACGATTGGAGAATGGTCCGGCTAGCGTAAGGTATACTTTACCTAAGAGAGCTTTTGCCGCACCACGGGTTGCTGCTCCTGTCACTCTCGGAGTCCAGTCAAGCACAGTTTCAGCATACATCAGATCGCTGATGATTAAATTGTAGATGTCACTTGTCGATGATTTTGGTACATGAGTTTCCGAAATTGCTGTTGGTGCCACCGTAGGCATGGGTACACTGCCCCACAATTGGACAAGGTAAAAATACTGAAGGGCACGCAGGAATCTTGCTTCACCAATAACCACATCTTTTGTGGTGGTGGTAAAATTCACATTAATGTCAGGAACCCGCTGGATAACCAAATTGGCCTCCTCGATAGTTTTGTATAATGCTGTCCATGATGATTGGAAATAAGTGTTGCTAGACGACCAGGAGTAGCTTGTTAATTGCTTTCTGGCTGCTTCGGTGGCAACATTGTCCATATCGTCGGTAAGCATGTCGGTAAGGATAAAAAACATGCGGTTACCCGATCCAAACTGCGTTGAAAAGTAATAAGTGGTAGCCAAAGCACCTACTGCATCCTTTTCCGTTTGGAAATAATTGTCAGGAGAAATATTACTGTACAGGTCTTCGGTTAAAAATTTTTTGCACGAACTGCTTACCAAAAGAACAAATACAAGTATTGTTACTGTTATATTGCGAATATTCATCATTTTTTTCATGGTTAATGGATTAAAATTCGACATTAAGTCCAACCAGGTACATCCTCGATTGAGGATAACCACCATTGTCGATACCGGTACCAATGTTTACATTACCGCTGGTACTGATTTCAGGATCGAACCCCGTATATTTGGTAAGTGTTAAAAGATTAGTTCCTGTAGCGTAAATCTTGATGCTGCTGATCTTTAGACGATTTATAAATCTTTTGGGCAGATTGTAACCCAGGGTAACTGTTTTTAACCGCAGGTACGAACCGTCTTCAATATATACTTCGGAAAGAGCGGCTGCATAACTATTTGCATTGGCACGTGGGTATGGAGCCCATTTACTCTCGTTACCCGGGTCTCCGGTTTCCGGATTAGGTTCCCTCCAACGGTTTAAAACCACTGCATAATCGTTCCCTGCGCCATTTACATTGATAAACTTGGCCTTATTGGCATTCAGGATCGAATTCCCATATTGTCCA
Source organism: Bacteroidales bacterium (assembly GCA_036514375.1). GTDB lineage: Bacteria > Bacteroidota > Bacteroidia > Bacteroidales > JAAUTT01 > JAAUTT01. Next base: position 2,844 of record DATBXH010000797.1, read on the forward strand.
ATGAAAAAGATGGTGAGATCAAGATTTTTATACGTAAAGGTATTAGTTAAACCGGCTTGCCATTTTGGATCGCCATATCCAAGAATGACTTTATCATCATCTGTAATCTGGCCGTCTCCATTACGGTCAATATACTTGATATAGCCGGGTTTTGTATTGTTTCCTTCCAGTTTGGCCGGAGTTGCGTTTACCTCAGCCCAATCAGCAAACAGACCGTCTGTAGTATAACCCCAGAATGCGTTTAGGGGTTGACCTACCTTCAGCAATACGACATTTCCTACACTCCAGTTTGATGTGGAAGCATTACTCACCATCGGAATTTGATCAACGCCTCCGAGATCTGTTACTTTACTCTTATTGATGCCAAAGTTTAAAGAAGTCGTCCATTGGAATTTAGAATCCGTAAAGTTTTGACTTGCAATATTGAATTCAAGGCCTTTGTTTTCAACAGTTCCAATATTTTTAACTACAGTAGTATATCCCGAGGCTGAAGGCAACCGGTAATTTAGCAGCAAGTCGTAGGTATTCTTGTAATATACATCAAACGATCCTGAGATCCTTCCGCTAAAGAAAGAAATATCGGTTCCAAGGTTATATTGTTCTGTTGTTTCCCATTTCAAATTAGGATTGCCGAGGACACTGATGCCGTATCCAACGCTCTGATTACCACCAATAGCAGAATAATACGTTTTATACTGCTGCTCCGACGAGTAAGCCGGAATACGATCGCTACCGGTAAGACCGTAACCTAAACGAATTTTCCAGTCGTAAAAAATATTAAGATTTTTAATAAAAGATTCGTTTGATATTCTCCAGGCAAACGAACCTGAAGGGAAGTAACCCCAGCGATTATTTGGCCCAAATTTGGAAGAACCGTCTGTACGGAATGACAAGGTTAATAAATATTTGTCCTCATAGTTGTACATGGCTCTTCCGAACAATGAAACTAATGATCCGTAATCGGAAGCGCTTGACTTAATCGTTGCCGGTCCGCTCCCTGCACCCAGATTGTACCACAAAAAAGCATCCGTATTATAATTTTGCCCGTTGGCTTCGAACGAGTTTCTGAAAGCATATTCAGCGCTTTGTCCGACCATTAGGGTAATGGAATGTTCCTGCAGTTTTTTCTTAAATGTAAGTGTATTATCATTCAACCATTTGTACTGCTGATTACTTTCCGATTGTGCAAGACTTACTTTTGACACACCTGCCAATACATTGGGAAAATAATAATAATCCTGTTCGTTGCCTGTGCTTATGGTAGCGCTGCTTCGGAAGGTGAGAGATTTAGTGATGTCCCAGTTCAGGTAAATATTTCCCTGAAAGGTTTGATTTTTACGACGATCGTATGTCAGGTAAGCCGTAGAGATAGGCGATGTACCTACAATTTCGCCATTCTCATCAACATAATAACCACTGTTTGCGTCCAAATAGTTATTTTGACTGGGACTGGCGAGCAGACTTCTCAAAATAGCACCGTTGTCTCCACCTCCCACTACTTTTTTATTGGTTTGGGCGAGATTTAGATTGATGCCTATCTGCAATTTGTCTGTCACATTCACATCCAAACGGGGATGAAGCGTGATGCGCTGAAAGTTAGAGTTGGCCACAATTCCATCCTGGTTCAGGTACGTGCCCGAGACATAATATTTTAAACGCTTATCTCCACCAGATAAGGTAAGTGAATGGCTTTGCTGGGCTGCATTGCGAAAAATAGCATCCTGCCAGTCAATACCATTGCTTAGTGTATCGGTGGACCAGTTCGAAGGGTTCTTACCAATAGTCCTGTTCGCATCGTTAAGCAAAATTGCCAGTTCCGGAGCATTAAGCATGTTCAGTTTATGCCACAACTGTTGTACTCCATAATATCCCTGGTAGCTCACTTTAGGTTTACCGGACTGTCCGCTCTTTGTGGTGATCATGATAACACCATTGGCTCCCCGGGATCCGTAAATTGCGGTTGCCGATGCGTCTTTGAGTACTTCTATACTTTGAATATCTCCCGGGTTAATGGAACTTAAACCCTGGTCAGAGGTAAATCCGTCTACTACGATTAAAGGTTCGTTATCCCCCAAAATGGAACTGCTCCCCCGAACACGAATAGAAACGTCAGAACCTGGAGCTCCGTCACTGGAAATGACTACAACCCCTGATGCATTACCTTGAAGAGCCTGTTCGGCACTGGTA
>DATBXH010000798.1:0-2186 GCA_036514375.1 Bacteroidales bacterium
TGAATTGCATGTGATCCGGCTCTGTTGAATCCATCCACCAACCGTCCATTCCTAAAGAAAAGATACCTTTATTCAGATACTTCCAATAAATATCACGTGCCTTGGGATTATAGGCATCGTACACTCTCACGCCCGATGGATAATCCGGATTAGGTGGCCACTTTTCCGATCCGGACTCCGGCCATGTTTTAAAATCCAAAAGTGCCCCTATTTTATTTAATTCCTTGTAGGGCTTGGTTTCTGGACCAAATGACGACCAGATAGAGATAATCATGTGTGCATTTAAGTTGTGTACATCATCGATCATTTTTTTTGGATTGTAAAAGTCAGGATTGAGAAAATCCATGGCATTCCACAGGTAATTATTACCCCAGTATTGCCAGTCCTGGATGATACCGTCAAGCGGAACTCCCAGTTCACGGTACTTTTTAACAACACCCACCAGTTCATCCTGACCTTTATATCGTTCCTTGCTTTGCCAGAAACCATAAGTCCACAACGGGAACATAGGTACCTGCCCTGTGAGATTTCGCATACAAGCAATTACACCATCTGCATTACCTCCATACATAAAATAATAATCAATACAGTCGCCTACATCAGATTTGAAAGAGGTGCTTTCCGGTTTGTCTTCAAAGATTGTTGGCGAATAATTGTCCCAGTACAAACCATAACCTTTTACCGACAGGAAGAATGGAATATAGTCGTCCGTATTCCCCTGAATCATATTGAGCCTCAGATTACGTTGTACCATCTTGCCTTGCTGTTGCTGTCCCAGGCCATAGATAGCCTCGTCCTTATCCAAAACAAAAGCCTGTTTAACAGTGAAGGTATTTACACCTGCATCATTGAAGTCGGTAAACGTTGCGCCACCTTCCTTTTCATTTAATAGTGCTACGGAGGCAGGCGTCTCAAACGAAACTTTTCCTTCCTTAAGGTTCAACAATACGGCTACTTTTTTGCTTTTCAGGATAATTTCGTCTCCCTGCTGTTTGATGCTAAGATCTGATTGCTGTGGAGTTCTAATAACCGAAAGGCTTTGTTTTGTAAAGGATTTACCTTCGGGCCATTTCGTTACTCTTACAGTTGACGGGTCATAGAACTGAATTTCAATTTCTATCGCGTTAATTTTGGTTTTAATACCCGATTCCGTTCTCTGATAAGTCTGAGCCTTACCGGCAACAAACATTGCACCTGCCAGTAATACGACGATTAAAGATTTATTCGTGTTTAGCAATTTTTAGAGTTATTCTGGATCATTAATCTTGTATCCAAGCAATGACAGCATCTTTACACCATAGCGTTTCCCAAGTTTCCGGTATCCTTCGGCAGTGAAATGAAGATTATCACCTTTTTGTGGACATCCTGCCGATGATATGACATACGAGTTGGAAATAGTCTGTGGTAACTGAGCAATAATTTTATTCATGCTTGCACAGGCACCACCCTGATCCGCATTTACAACCTCTCCTGCAAGTAATGGAACATCTTTAGGGTTAAGGCTCAGGTCTCTCATCAGGTTATCATACACGCCTTTTACTTTCTTAGTCCAAAGCGTATCATTCGTATTTGATTCTCCCTGATGCAGTAGAATTCCTTTGATTACACCATCTTTTTGAGCCAGTTTTGCCATTTCTACAAGACGTGCGTAAGGATTTCCGTCATATTCCTTAATCATGTTGATCATCCAGGAAGGAGCAGTTGCAACATAGGACTGATAATTATCCCTATCGAACAATTCAATTTTACAGCCACCTATAGCCACATTGATGACACCAACCCTGACATTTTTCGGTAGGTTTGCAACTAAAGTTCTTCCAAAATAATCGGCTGGAGCTAAACCGGTATGACACCTGCACAACGGAGGAACAGCTGCAAACCATTTGCCTTTTACTCGCCCAAGATTGGGGCAATCAAGTGTCTCCATTACCTGAAAACGGCTGTCGACTGTGGTGTCCTGAGGTTCGATTTTTGCGTTGCCTTCCATGTTAGATTGGCCAAAACACAGAAAGATGTAAAAATTCTTATCTTGGGGGAATACATTTATACTCAGTATGATAAATCCTATCATTAATGATAATTTCAGTCTTGTTTTCATGTTTCAAAGTTTAATGTTGTCTGTGTATCGATTTAATTTTAATTATCCCATGCTGCTCCTTCAGTTGTTCGGCGCCATTTGAAATACT
>DATBXH010000799.1:0-5375 GCA_036514375.1 Bacteroidales bacterium
CGACCTGCCGTGGTGGGTCCAAAAGAGCCAGATGCCATTCCTTTTGGTGTTTTGGCAGGACCGGCATAGTAAATAGGATGATCTTTCAGGTACTGAGGTAATCCTTCTCCTTTATCCAACCGTTCGTTCAGCTTGGCATGAGCAATATCGCGACCAACGATGATGGTTCCTGTGAGTGATAAACGTGTGGCAACAGGGTATTTGGTAAGTTCGGTCAGAATCTCCTTCATTGGGCGGTTGAGGTTAATCTTAACCGCATTGCCTTCACCCTGATGGCGAAATTCTTCGGGAATCAACCGGCCCGGGTTATCTTCCAGTTTTTCAACCCAGATACCATCTTTGTTGATTTTGGCTTTGATGTTTCGGTCGGCGGAACAGGAAACTCCCAAACCTACAGGGCAGGAAGCTCCGTGGCGAGGTAGCCGGATAATTCGCACATCGTAAGCAAAGTATTTTCCACCGAATTGGGCACCGATACCAAGTTCCTGTGCAGCTTTCAGAATTTTCTTTTCGAGTTCTATATCGCGGAATGCTTGGCCCCATTCATTACCTTGAGTGGGTAAAGTATCCAGGTACTTGGTGGAGGCAAGTTTTACGGTTTTCAGACAAGTTTCGGCCGAGGTACCGCCAATCACAAAAGCCAGGTGATAGGGAGGACAGGCAGCTGTGCCGAGACTTTTCATTTTTTCGATCAGAAACGCCTCAAGATTCTTTGGATTAAGAAGAGCCTTTGTTTCCTGGTACAGGTAAGTTTTATTGGCCGATCCGCCTCCTTTGGCAATGAACAGGAATTTGTATTCATTGCCTGTGGTGGCATACAGGTCGATCTGTGCAGGAAGGTTGGTGCCTGTGTTTTTTTCGGTATACATGTCGAGCGCCACAGTTTGGGAATAGCGAAGGTTCTCTTCGGTATACGTTTTATAAATACCGTGCGATAGGGCTTCTTCATCATTTCCTTCGGTCCAAACCTGTTGACCTTTCTTGCCAATTACAATAGCTGTTCCGGTATCCTGGCAAAACGGCAGATTACCTTTGGCTGCAATTTCTGCATTCCGGAGCATGGTTAATGCTACATACTTATCATTTTCACTGGCTTCCGGATCTTTTAACACGGAAGCAGCCATCTCCTGATGTTCGGTACGTAATAAAAACGAACAATCGCGCATGGCGGCATTGGCCAGTTTAGTCAAACCTTCGGCATCAACTTTCAGGATTTCTTTCCCTTCGAATTGTGCTACCGAAACATGCTCCCTGGTAAGCAAATAATACTCTGTTTTATCTTTCCCCGTGGGAAAAAGTTCCTGATATTTAAACGATGGTGTGGACATATGATTTAATATTAATGTTCGACTTAGTTACGCTCTTCCTCCCCCAAACTCCATCAGATACGCCTTAACAAACGAATGCAGATCGCCATCGAGGACGGCCTGGGCATCGGAAGTTTCGTGTTCGGTACGTACATCTTTTACAAGTTTGTATGGATGAAGAACATAATTGCGGATTTGAGATCCCCATTCGATCTTCATTTTTTTGCCTTCGATTTCAGCTTGTTTCTCACGTCGTTTTTGAAGTTCCATTTCATACAGCATCGATTTCAGGATGCGCATGGCATTTTCCTTATTTTTCAGCTGCGAACGGTCCTCCTGATTTTCGATAACGATACCGGTCGGATGGTGCCGTAACCGGACTGCTGTTTCTACTTTATTTACATTCTGCCCGCCTGCGCCGCTGGAACGGTAAGTTTCAAACGTTATATCAGCAGGGTTTATTTCAATGTTGATGGTATCGTCGATAGCAGGCGATACATATACCGAGGCAAAACTTGTTTGCCTTTTCCCTTGTGCATTAAAGGGTGATATACGTACCAGACGGTGCACGCCATTTTCTCCTTTGAGGAAACCGTAGGCATATTTTCCAATGATTTCGAGAGTGACGGATTTAATACCTGCTTCATCGCCTTTAAGAATATCAACTACACGAACATTGAAGTTATTCCGCTCGCCGTAACGCATATACATACGCATCAGCATTTCACTCCAGTCCTGGCTTTCGGTACCACCGGCACCGGAGTTTATCTTAAGGAAAGCTCCAAGTTCGTCTTCTTCCTCACGAAGCATATTTTTTGACTCCAGGCTTTCTATTGACTCTAGTGCAATCAGGTGTTGCTTGTCAACATCGGCCTCGGTGGCTTCGTTCTCGGCATAAAAATCAAGGATCACCTTAAGATCCTCGAGATTTTGAACAACCTTGCTGTACGCATTTGTCCATTCTTTTAACGATGCCACCAGCTTTAATTGTTTTTCGGCTTCTTTGGGGTCATCCCAAAAGCCCGGGGCATGAGTTTTTTGCTCTTCTTCTTCAATCTGGATTAATCGGCGATCGATGTCAAAGATGCCTCCTGAGCGCTTGCTCGCGCTCTACCAACTCTTTGTATTGGTCGGTGGTTATCATGTTTTGTGTTTTTTAAAAAAGTATGCAAAGATAGCAAAAAATAAGCTTGGCATAACATTTGAGGGAAATAGCACTTTTAGGTTTCAGGTTAAACGGAATTTCCGGACTGGCCTGACCCTGATCAATGACTTAAATATCAGCGATGTAATTTAGTTTTTTTATAATAAGCCGGGAATGCTTTACCTTTGTTAAGGTGCTAACTTAAATTTAAATACTATGGCTATCATTAAAGAATTCAGGGAGTTTGCCATGCGTGGCAATGTTGTAGACCTTGCAGTTGGTATCATCATCGGTGGTGCCTTCGGAAAGATTGTGACCTCACTGGTTGCTGACATTATGATGCCGGTTATTAACCCGTTAATTCCAGGCGGAGACTGGAAATCAATTCAGGTGGGACCAGGTATTAAATTGGGTTCATTTCTTGGAACCGTAGTCGATTTTATCATTGTTGCTTTTGCTGTGTTTCTGCTTATAAAAGCCTTAAACCGCTTGCAGAAAAAGAAGGAAGAGGCACCGGCTGCCCCTCCGGCTCCCGGAAAAGAGGAGATATTGTTAACAGAAATCAGAGATCTTTTGAAGAAATAAAGTCTATATAAATCTATATGTATTATGTTAAAACAAATTTTAATTACATGTCTGTTTATTGCCTCAGTTTCAACTATCAATGCGCAGAAAGATACGACCAGGAATTTACAGAAAGATACGGTTAAGTATTGGAAAAAAGGCGGGTTTTCAGTATTAACGTTTAACCAGGTGAGGTTGACCAATTGGTCTGCCGGGGGCGAAGATGCTCTTTCGTCTACGGCTATCCTCAACCTTTTTGCCAATTTCAAGAAAAAGGATGTAGTTTGGGATAATTCGCTTGATCTGGGCTATGGTTTAATGAAAAGCAATGGTTACGGTGTACGAAAAAATGAAGATAAAATTGAGTTCAATTCCAAATTTGGGTACAAAGCTTTTAAATCCGTGTACTATAGTGTATTGTTAAACTATCGTACCCAGTTTGCCAAAGGATTTAACTATCCGAACGATAGTGTGGTTGTTTCCCGTTTCAATGCTCCTGGTTATTTAACATTGGGTATTGGTCTTGATTTTAAACCAACCGATTATCTGTCGGTTTCGCTATCACCGGCCACTGGAAGATTGACCATTGTCGCTGATAAAACGCTTTCCGATGCAGGTGCTTATGGGGTAGATAAGGGTAAAAGGGTTCGGCCTGCATTCGGTGCTAACCTTAATGCGAAATTTCAGAAAGATGTTGTTAAAAATGTGAATGTTGTTTCCAAACTGACCCTTTTCAATGATTACACCGATAAGGATAAAGCTAACCGGAAAAATATTGATGTAAACTGGGAAGTCATGGTCAATATCAAAGCCGGTAAATATCTTACAACCACTATTCTTACAAACCTTATTTATGATCAGAACGTAATTGCAAAAACACAATTTAAGGAAGTTTTAGGTGTCGGTTTATCGTATAAATTTTAAATTGCATGATTTTTGTGGGATGACTGAAACTTAATTTCCTTACTGACATGAAAAAATTCTTCCCCTTGCTTCTGTTTTCAGCCTTTTTGGTATTTACTTCACTTCAGGCGCAAAACGGAAATCAGAACCCTGCGTCCTCCGGACATAAAAGAAATGTTCAGATTCCAATCGAAAAGGTGTATTTGCACCTCGACAGACCGTTTTATTCAGCCGGTGATGATATCTGGTTTAAAGCCTATCTGGTCGACGCTTTGAATAATAAGCTTTACAATAACAGCAATAACCTGAACATTGAGCTTATTTCACCTGAATCTAAAATAGTCCGGCATTTCGCAATTCGTTTGGATAATGGTACAGGTGTTGGCGATATTCATCTCGGTGATTCAATTCCGTCAGGTACTTATCAGATTTGTGCATATACCAATTGGATGCGGAATTTTAATGATGAATTTTCCTTTAAAAAGGAAATTGTCATAGAAAATCCGTTGGGTCTGAAGATAGTGTTGCCCCCTGTTCCAAAGACAGATAAAAATAAGATTGATGTTCAATTCTTCCCTGAAGGCGGACCTCTCGTTGAAAATGTTTATACGCTTTTGGGTTTTAAGGCTGTGAGTTTTTCAGGATATGGAATTGATATTAAGGGGAAGGTTATTTCTTCCCAGGGTGATAGTGTGGGAAGCTTTGCCAGTGCGCATCTGGGTATGGGAAGCTTTAATTTCATTCCAAAGAAAGGATTAACATATATCGCCGTTGGTACTGCCGATGATGGGTCCACCTTCAGGACTGAAATACCTGTTGCTTTGAAAACGGGTTATTCCATAAGGGTCTCTGATGTGGACAACAGTCATATTCGGGTTACTATCAAAACAAACCAGGAAACACTGGAGCAGTATCCCGGCCGGGAATTAATAGTGGTAGGTAGCTGTCACAATTTGCTTTGCCTGACTGCCAAAACCCGGGCCAAAGCTTTGATTAATACAGTAACATTACCTAAAAATGATTTTCCTGAAGGTATAGCACGAATAACGCTTATGGACACTACTGGTATTACTTATTGTGAACGGATTTATTACGTCCGAAATAAGGAAAACTATCAGATAAAGGTATCGCCGGACAGCAAAGTTTACGCTCCCAGGCAAAAAGTTACCCTGCAGATTTCGGTAAAAGACACTGCAAATAAACCGGTAGCTGCAAATCTTTCGTTGTCTGTAGTAGATGGCAATCAGGTCAGAGGCTTTGACAAACAGCCTGATATTAAATCTTATTTGTTGTTCGAATCGGAGATTCATGGCCATATTGAACAACCTTATTATTATTTCGATACGACCAATACCGATTGCTATAAAGCACTGGATAATCTTTTGCTTACTCAGGGTTGGCGCAATTTTGTTTGGAAATATCTTTCGGATTCGGTCATTAAAATGGATTATCCCATT